>NZ_JAFIDC010000007.1 GCF_017052655.1 Acholeplasma equirhinis | reverse complement strand
TACAGCTCCCCGTGGCATTTCGGTGTTAGTTCCGTCCTTCATCGCCTCTTGGTGCCAAGGCATCCACTGTGTGCCCTTTCTTCCTTAACCTTATTTTCTATGACTTCTTTTATCTACTTTTCAAAGACTTTATTTGATTCTAGAGAGATTAGAGTCTCTCAAAACTGAATATGATGAACAAAGGAGTTTTTGCTTATTTGTAGTAAGCCTTTCTCCTTAGAAAGGAGGTGATCCATCCCCACGTTCCCGTAGGGATACCTTGTTACGACTTAACCCCAA
>NZ_JAFIDC010000006.1 GCF_017052655.1 Acholeplasma equirhinis | reverse complement strand
TACAGCTCCCCGTGGCATTTCGGTGTTAGTTCCGTCCTTCATCGCCTCTTGGTGCCAAGGCATCCACTGTGTGCCCTTTCTTCCTTAACCTTATTTTCTATGACTTCTTTTATCTACTTTTCAAAGATCTCATCAAGAATTACTTCCCAATAATGGTGGAGCTTAGCGGGATCGAACCGCTGACCTCCTGCGTGCAAAGCAGGCGCTCTCCCAGCTGAGCTAAAGCCCCATATGTATAATATGTATTTAAAGTGGTGGGCCTGAATGGACTTGAACCATCGACCCCACGCTTATCAAGCGTGTGCTCTAACCAACTGAGCTACAGGCCCACTTTGAGTAACTTATTAAAAGTCTCTCAAAACTGAATATGATGAACAAAGGAGTTTTTGCTTATTTGTAGTAAGCCTTTCTCCTTAGAAAGGAGGTGATCCATCCCCACGTTCCCGTAGGGATACCTTGTTACGACTTAACCCCAA
>NZ_JAFIDC010000005.1 GCF_017052655.1 Acholeplasma equirhinis | reverse complement strand
GTTTTGAGAGTATGTCTGGTGACAATAGCAAGGTGGATCCACCTGTTCCCATCCCGAACACAGCAGTTAAGCACCTTAGCGCCGACGATAGTTAATACAAATAGCGAAAATAGGTCGTTGCCAGGCAACTCTTTATTTGATATAATATATAACAGTGGTACCCAAACCTTAAAACTGAATTGCCTACTTAGCTCAGTCGGTTAGAGCACCTGACTGTTAATCAGGGGGTCGCCTGTTCGAGTCAGGCAGTGGGCGCCATTATAAAATTGAAACCTCAGCGTTAAAGTTGAGGTTTTTTATTTTGATTTTAATGTGTAATTGAAAATAATACTGTATAATAAAGTGTATAAGGAGGGTTTTCGATGTCAAAAATTGATAGAAATCACTTAATAAATATAGAAAAAAAGGATGCATATCGTGCAATTTCAAAGAATAATCATAAATTTATAGAAAAAGTAAGTGAAGAGAAAGCTGAAGAACATAAGATGTCCGAACATTTACAAGATGAAGCATCAAATCCTTTCTTAGACGGTACTTTAAGAGATGTTCCAGTACAAGTTCAAGAAGATATGCGTGATCTTTTTTGGGATGGTGATCAAACGAAAACTCACATTCCTAATCATAAACGTGCACCAATTAGATGGGGTAATGTGTCACTTTGGATATTCACAGGACTTGTAGGGTTATTTTTACTTACAATCTTGATTATTGGAATACTAGGTATGTTACAATTCTTTTAGATGTTAGATTTAAAGTTTTTATTACTTTAATATTAAAGTATAATGTATATGTATCATTAAGGATGAAATTTTATGAATAATAGACATCCTTATGATCCTGTTGGACAAATCATCATGATAACAATTTTTCACTAGAAATTTTAACGGTTGGATTTGTTATATTCTATAGTTTTTATTTGGCATTTATATCATAATTTTAGGAGATTTATATGACATTATTAGTTGCAGCAATGGAAGATGAAGTAAAAGACATCTTACCTTTATTAATGAAAGTTGAAGAAAAGCCTTTTTTAACTTTTGAAGGACGTTTAGGTAAAAAAGATGTTGTTTTAATCTTAACTGGCATTGGAAAATCAAACGCAGCAGCTGCAGTTAGCTTCGCAATTACAAAGTATCAACCACTGATTGATTTAATCATTAATATAGGTATTGCAGGAGGTTATCAAGTCTTAACATATACACCATATGTTGTGAGTGCTGCAACCTATAGTGATTTTGATTTAAGAGTCTTTAAATACGAATTAGGTCAAGTGCCTAAAATGCCAACCTGGTTTAAATTAGATCACTCGCTTGAAAGTAAACTTTCAGAATATCATAAAGCAGAACTTTATTCAGCAGATCATTTTGGTACAAGTCCAATTAAAGAAGCACCACATCTTGTGGATATGGAAGGTGCAGCAGTTTTTCAAGTTGCACATATCTTTGAAATACCACTCATATCCATTAAAGTAGTTTCTGATTTAATTGGTGATAAAAACCAACTTGAAACTTATAAAGAATCAGAAGTGACTTTATCAGATGTCATTAAAGATACATTATTTGATTTAATGGAGGTTTTATCATGAAAGGACTATTTTTATATTCCTCAATGATGGAGGATAATGAAGCCTTATCAACAATGGCACTATTACGTCGTGCAAAAGTTGATATTGATAGTGCATCTACAGAAAAGTCAAAAACCGTTATAACAAGCTATAAACAACAAATTACAGCAGATTACCTTTTAGAAGAAGTGAATCTTGAAAATTATGATTTTTTATTAGTACCTGGTGGACCTTATGTTGCTAAAGTCATTGATACGGATGAAGTCATTCAAAAGACCATTCAAGCCTTTTATGAAAAGAAGAAACTAATCGGTGCAATTTGTGCCGCACCAAGGTTTTTAGGTAGATTAGGTATCTTAGATGGTAAACCATTCACTGCTTTCCCAGGAAGCGAAAAAGATGCCCCTAAAGGCAATTATTTAGGCAATCAAAAAGCAGTTACAACCGAAGGGATCATAACTGCTAGAAGTGCAGGTGCGGTGATTGAATTTGTATATGCACTACTTACTAAACTTCAAAGCGAAGCAGATGCTAAAATGTTATTAGAGAACATCATTTATTGATGTTCTTTTTATTATGTTGGTCGTAGACTAACATAAAACCACCTGCTATGCGGGTGGAATCAAAGGAGCAGTAGCGATAAACAAAAAGAATCCTCTTGGTTGGTATAATGGTAATGACCAATTGCCTTACACCAAATTAAACCAAGGAGGATTCTATCATCAGAACAATGAAGAACGATGATACAAGTAGTTTATCACATAC
>NZ_JAFIDC010000004.1 GCF_017052655.1 Acholeplasma equirhinis | reverse complement strand
TGCCTGGCAACGACCTATTTTCGCTATTTGTATTAACTATCGTCGGCGCTAAGGTGCTTAACTGCTGTGTTCGGGATGGGAACAGGTGGATCCACCTTGCTATTGTCACCAGACATACTCTCAAAACTAGATAAATTGAAGTCATAGAATTTTTTTATAGGTTAAGTCCTCGACCTATTAGTACTAGTAAGCTGAACACGTCACCGTGCTTACACACCTAGCCTATCAACCATGTGGTCTTCATGGGGTCTTACTAATTGGGAAATCTCATCTTAAGGGGGGCTTCACGCTTAGATGCTTTCAGCGTTTATCCCGTCCGTACATAGCTACCCAGCTATGGCTCAGGCGAGCCAACTGGTGCACCATTGGTACGTCCATCCCGGTCTTCTCATACTAGGGACAGCTCCCTTCAAATTTCCAACGCCCACGATAGATAGAGACCGAACTGTCTCACGACGTTCTGAACCCAGCTCGCGTGCCGCTTTAATGGGCGAACAGCCCAACCCTTGGAACCTACTTCAGCTCCAGGATGCGACGAGCCGACATCGAGGTGCCAAACCGCTTCGTCGCTGTGAACGCTTGGAAGCGATAAGCCTGTTATCCCCAGGGTAACTTTTATCCGTTGAGTCACGGCCCTTCCATTCGGTACCGTAAGATCACTATGTCCGACTTTCGTCCCTGCTCGACTTGTTTGTCTCGCAGTCAAGCCACCTTCTGCCATTGCACTCTATCGAATGATTTCCAACCATTCTGAGGTGACCTTCGAGCGCCTCCGTTACATTTTGGGAGGCGACCGCCCCAGTCAAACTGCCCACCAGACACTGTCCTCCCGGATCCACTCCGGCGAGTTAGAAACTAAGTGCACGAAGGGTAGTATCCCAACGACCGCTCCATCGATACTAGCGTACCAACTTCTAAGCGTCCTACCTATCCTGTACATCTTACACCCAATTTCAATATCAAGTTACAGTGAAGCTCCATGGGGTCTTTTCGTCTAATCGCGGGTAGCCGGCGTTTTCACCGGCAGCTTGATTTCACCGAGTCTGTTGTTGAGACAGTGCCCAAATCGTTACGCTTTTCGTGCAGGACGGAACTTACCCGCCAAGGAATTTCGCTACCTTAGGACCGTTATAGTTACGGCCGCCGTTTACTGGGACTTCAATTCAATGCTTCTCTTGCGATGACATCTCCTCTTAATCTTCCAGCACCGGGCAAGCGTCACCCTCTATACTTCACCTTACGGTTTTGCAGAGAGCTGTGTTTTTGTTAAACAGTCGCTTGGGCCTTTTCTCTGCGACTTCTCGTTTTCATAAGAAGTCCCCCTTCTCCCGAAGTTACGGGGTCAATTTGCCGAGTTCCTTAACAACAGTTTTCTCGCGCGTCTTAATATATTCTACTCACCCACCTGTGTCGGATTACGGTACGGGCAGTTACATGATTATCCCTAGAAGCTTTTCTTGAGAGTCTGAACTCATACGACATCAGTCTCAGCCTTTTCACATGTGACGGATTTGCCTATCACATAGCCTCGATCCCTTTTCGCGAAAGCCATTCATCGCGGTCGCTTATCCTCCTCTGTCACTCCATCAGTCATCTAACTGGTACTAGAATCTCTACTAGTTATCCATCGGCTACGCTTCTCAGCCTCACCTTAGGCCCCGACTTACCCAGGGCGGACGAACCTTCCCCTGGAAACCTTGGGTTTATGACGGACAGGATTCTCACCTGTCTTTTCGTTACTCACACCGGCATTCTCACTTCCTGGCGCTCCACATGTCCTCACGATCATGCTTCTCCGCCCCAGGAACGCTCCCCTACCACTTAAAATATTCTTTATTCTAAATCCGCAGCTTCGGTACATTGCTTAGCCCCGGTACATTTTCGGCGCAGAGTCACTCGACCAGTGAGCTTTTACGCACTCTTTAAATGATGGCTGCTTCTAAGCCAACATCCTGGTTGTTTGTGCATCTCCACTTCCTTTTCCACTTAGCAATGATTTTGGGACCTTATCTGGCGATCTGGGCTCTTTCCCTTTTGACCACGAACCTTATCACCCGTAGTCTTACTGCCAAACACCTTTGCCGACATTCGTAGTTTGATTGGGCTCAGTACCCCGAGGTGGGGCCATCACACATTCAGTGCTCTACCTTCGACAAAGCTTCATTTAACGCTATCCCTAAAGATATTTCGGGGAGAACCAGCTATCTCCAAGCTCGATTGGAATTTCTCCCCTAGCCACAAGTCATCACCGCTATTTTCAACTAACGTGTGTTCGGTCCTCCATAACGTGTTACCGTTACTTCAACCTGCTCATGGCTAGATCGCCTGGTTTCGGGTCTACATCACACAACTTAACGCCCTATTAAGACTCGCTTTCGCTTCGGCTCCGGACCTTCATCCTTAACCTTGCTATGTAACGTAACTCGCCGGTTCATTCTACAAAAGGCATGCCATCACCCATTAACGGGCTCTGACTATTTGTAAGCACACAGTTTCAGGTTCTCTTTCACTCCCCTCCCGGGGTTCTTTTCACCTTTCCATCACTGTACTGGTTCACTATCGGTCACCAAGGAGTATTTAGCCTTAGGAGATGGTCCTCCTATCTTCAAACGGGATTCCACGTGTCCCGCCCTACTTTTTAATACCATGGATTGCATCATTTTAACTACGGGGGTCTCACCCTCTTCGCCAGACTTTCCCAAATCTTTCGTCTATGATACAATTTTGTAACCTTAGGTATTTGGCTCCTCCGCGTTCGCTCGTCGCTACTAGCAGAATCGTTGTTACTTTCTTTTCCTGTAGGTACGTTAGATATTTCAGTTCCCTACGTCTCGCCTCTTCTATTGCTAGAAGATAACATGTCTTCCACATGCTGGGTTCCCCCATTCGGATATCCACGGATCGTCGCTTACTTACAGCTCCCCGTGGCATTTCGGTGTTAGTTCCGTCCTTCATCGCCTCTTGGTGCCAAGGCATCCACTGTGTGCCCTTTCTTCCTTAACCTTATTTTCTATGACTTCTTTTATCTACTTTTCAAAGATGAGTCTCTCAAAACTGAATATGATGAACAAAGGAGTTTTTGCTTATTTGTAGTAAGCCTTTCTCCTTAGAAAGGAGGTGATCCATCCCCACGTTCCCGTAGGGATACCTTGTTACGACTTAACCCCAATCATGAACCCTACCTTAGACGGCTCCCTCCTTACGGTTAGGCCACCGGCTTTGGGTATTGTCCACTTTCGTGGTTTGACGGGCGGTGTGTACAAACCCCGAGAACGTATTCACCGCGACATGCTGATTCGCGATTACTAGCGATTCCGACTTCATGAAGTCGAGTTGCAGACTTCAATCCGAACTGAGACTGCTTTTATGAGTTTCGCTCCAGGTCACCCTATTGCTTCTCTTTGTTTCAGCCATTGTATCACGTTTGTAGCCCAGGTCATAAGGGGCATGATGATTTGACGTCATCCCCACCTTCCTCCAGTTTGTCACTGGCAGTCTCGCTAGAGTCCCCAACTTAATGATGGTAACTAACGATAAGGGTTGCGCTCGTTGCGGGACTTAACCCAACATCTCACGACACGAGCTGACGACAACCGTGCACCACCTGTACATCTGTTAACCTCCGAACTTATTTCTAAGCCATTGCAGAGTATGTCAAGACCTGGTAAGGTTTTTCGCGTATCTTCGAATTAAACAACATGATCCACCGCTTGTGCGGGGTCCCGTCAATTCCTTTGAGTTTCATACTTGCGTACGTACTACTCAGGCGGAGTACTTAATGCGTTAACTGCAGCACTGACCCGTAAGGCCAACACTTAGTACTCATCGTTTACGGCGTGGACTACCAGGGTATCTAATCCTGTTTGCTCCCCACGCTTTCGTGCCTCAGTGTCAGTAGAGACCCAGCAAGCCGCCTTCGCCACTGGTGTTCCTCCATATATTTACGCATTTTACCGCTACACATGGAATTCCACTTGCCTCTGTCTCACTCTAGCTAATCAGTTTTCCTAGCATCACAGCGTTGAGCACTGCACTTACACCAGAAACTTAATTTGCCACCTACGCACCCTTTACGCCCAGTAAATCCGGATAACGCTCGCCCCCTATGTATTACCGCGGCTGCTGGCACATAGTTAGCCGGGGCTTATTCATCTGGTACCGTCAATTTGGTTATTTTTCTTCCCAGATAAAAGAACTTTACATTCCGAAGAACTTCTTCGTTCACGCGGCGTTGCTCGGTCAAGGTTTCCCCCATTGCCGAAAATTCCCTACTGCTGCCTCCCGTAGGAGTTTGGGCCGTTCTCAGTCCCAATGTGGCCGGTAGACCTCTCAGTCCGGCTACGCATCATTGTCTTGGTAGGC
>NZ_JAFIDC010000003.1 GCF_017052655.1 Acholeplasma equirhinis | reverse complement strand
TTTACGGGTAAGTAAGAGTGTCAGAGGCAATTGGGCAAATAAAAAGACCCTCAAATGGGGGTCGCCAGTAATAAAGCCTTGTAGGCGTGTGAGAAAAACCGCGCCTTGAAGACGCGGATTTTTATTTAATTCTTTCTAAGACGCCTTTATTCTTTACAATGTTCTTATAGTCAAATTGGACTGTAAAAGCCTCTTTTACCCACGTTTTAATCAAAGACATAGGTAGATTAGCTTTTGGACTTAAAATGATTCTAGCGGCTTTAAATGAGCCGACAGGGTCTAATCCTTTTTGGTTTTCAAAAGCTTGACCACTCCAAAACATCAGTTCCAAACCATGCTTCTTTAATGAATATCCAAACAGTGGATTACCATCATCAAAAAAGACAACTGTTCTATGCCAAATTTTAACCTCTAAGTTTGGTGCAAGTTTTTCAAGTTCTAAAAAGAGTTGATTTGCATTATCCTTGAAGTCACCTAAAGCATCATTATACGCAACAATATCTGATCTCATTTTAATCACCTTCTTTAAGTACCAACTATATTATATAAAGAAAGAGATTTAGATATTTTAAAAACACATCAAATTGTAGGAATTTGTTCGATAATTTAATATCTTATATCATAGATATAATGTATTTTTTAATAAGAAATTTTTTCTCAAATAAAATTTATAAACTTTGTTGACAAATGGTAATAACTTGGTATAATTATACATGCGCATTAAGTGGCCCGTTGGAGAAACGGTTAACTCACATGCCTTTCACGCATGCACTCACGGGTTCGAATCCCGTACGGGTCACCATCTTGTTTGCACCCATAGCTCAATTGGATAGAGCGTTTGACTACGGATCAAAAGGTTAGGGGTTCAAATCCTCTTGGGTGCGCCATTTTAATACCAAAAACGCGCTTAAATAGAGTCTACGATAGACTCTTTTTTTTCGTCATTATTTATAAGCAAAAATTTGATTACTAACACTATCCTTGATATTATGATAAAATCAAGGAAATTAAGGTATTAAAAAAAGCAGCATAATTTAAGAACTAAAAGACATCCTTTGTTCAGTCAAAAGCATTAAATTTAAAAGATTTAATAAGATAACAGGAGGTTCCTTATGGATCAAGAAAAACATTTTAAGTATGTTATTTTACCTGAATTAATTCTTTTGGCAGCAACACTTCTCAATGTCTTAATGTTGTTTCTAAATACATCACTATATGTCTTAGCATTCATCATTTAGTTAGCTTTAGTTACTGGATTTGTTTTATGGATGGTAAAAGGTCAAAGTATGCCATTCGTTGATGATAAGGTGAGGCTCAATCATCTTTATCGATTGAATTTTATTTGAACAGTTGGTTTAGTCTATTTTATTTTGTTGATACCGATTGCATCTAGTTTTATGGGTGAACCTTCGTCAATCGGTCTATTAGATCGAAAGTTATTCGCTTTACCATTTGGAATATTAATATGTATACTAGGATTTATCATGATTCGCTTGATTTTGAGTTTAAAACATCCAATGCATCGTATAAGAATGGGTAAACTTATTATATCAGGTTGGATTTGGAGCATTCATGGTATTTATTATGGCACTTCATATTGAACTAGGTAAACTTCAACCAGATGGTTGGATATACCGAGATCACCCAAATCAAATTGTTGCAATCTATATTGTGATAACTGGTGGAGTCTTACTTTTAACTGAATTGATTTCATGGATTGTAAGATATGGAAGTAAATTACATCAAAGAAACAGAAAAGAATCAATAGAATGAAAGTCAAGATGCTTTGAGGTTACTCAAGGCATCTGTTATTACATTATAAATATATATTTATAATTTTTAATTTTACCTCTTGAAAAAACAAACAAATTAGCGTATATTTTAAGAATAGTTTTTATATGACCCCATGATTAAAAAGCATAAAATTTACTTTAAATCCACGCTTTAAAAAATCTTTATGGAATTTGATATTAAGTTATCGAAAGTTGTTGACAATATCTATTCCATTTGATACAATAATTAAGCATGTGAGCATCGGGAAGTAGCTCAGCTTGGTGGAGCACCTGGTTTGGGACCAGGGGGCCGCAGGTTCAAATCCTGTCTTCCCGACCATCCTTTGCGGGTGTCGTATAATGGCTATTACTCCAGCCTTCCAAGCTGAAGACGGCGGTTCGATTCCGCTCACCCGCTCCAAGTTGATAGAATAGGTTTGATACAATCGTATCAGGCCTTTTTTTGTTTGGCAGATAGGGTGTTTTTTCCTTTATGCCAGAAAAGTATAAAAATTATATTATTTAGTATTGGACGATTAAATGTTAAAAATGGGCGGAAACAGAAAAATCTAAACTACAATTTAACGATTACTCAACAATTTACACGATTACAAGTTAGATTTACACGATTACCATTGCTCTGCTATGAAAAAGTGGGACACATAGGTACCACCTAAAAGAACATATTGTATAATATAAAAATATAAGGAGCAGAAAGCCTATGAATGAGTATAGTGTTGACTTCAAACTAAAGATTGTTAAGATGATATTAAATGATCACATCAGTAAAAAATCCATTATGAGGGAATATAACGTCGCTACCAAAACACAAAGACAGTGGGTAGAGAAGTATCAAACAGAAGGGATCAGTGGTTTAATAACTAAAAGAAAAATAAGAGATAAAATACCAACGAATCAAGAAGAAGCATCAATTGAGTCTTTAAAGCATGAAATACTCATGCTTAAAGTAGAAATAGAACGTTTAAAAAAAAGGTTATAGCTCGGAGGATGTCAAATACTTAAAAAAAAACAACTTCTAAATTATGAGTATAGTTTGATCCATAAGTTCAGAGTTAAATACTATATAAACGACTTGTGTGAATATATCGGAATTAGTAGGAGTGGATATTATAGATGGTTAATGAGAATAGATATTAAAACACCAAGACAAGAAACAAAAGAAACACTCAAACAGCTCATTAATAATTACCATACTATCCATCCTGAAAAAGGGTATAGAGCAGTTAGAAAAGATATATTCAATGATACTGGATGGATATATCAAGTTACTTAATGTATCAGTGTTTTAGAGAAATGGGCATCTATTCTAAAGCGCGTAGAAGAGCGTTTAGAAGACCAAAAGGTGTATCGGATAAGTTTCCAAATGTCATAGGTGGAAATTGGCAAACAAGAAGACCATTTGAGAAAGTATGTACAGATACAACCATAATTATACATCAGAAAAAGAAATATGATTTAAATCTTCACATCGATGTTTTTAATAATGAGATTGTAGGATATGACCTAGCTAATTATCATCATGGTAATGGTGTGATGAATCATTTAAGAAGTTTAGAAGATTTCTTACGCATCAAAGAACAAAGGGGATATGGTGAACACCATACCATCCTACATAGTGATCAAGGTAGAGTTTATTCATTCGTTAAGTTTGAGAAGACACATCAAACATATCCAATCACCAGATCAATGAGTCGAGCAGGAACGCCTACAGATAATCCAGTCATTGAATCACTTATTGGATGGATCAAAGGTGATTTGAAACACTATCTAAAATTACATGACTTTGGTGATATCAAAAAAGCTATAGAAATCTATGTAGATTATTTTAATCATCATAGAGTAGCTTATCGATTAGATTACTTAACACCAGTTGAATATCGAACTATAAAAGGCTTTAATTAAAAAAGCCACACATCTAGAAAATGATGTATGATAAAATATAAGTATCAAGGATATAATAATATCACTTTTTATTTCTCAAAGGTGGTACCTATGTGTCCTAGAAAATCATAGCAGTGCAGAGGTTAAGTGGGTGGCATTAGGTGGCATTGAGCATATAGGGTATTTGTTGGTAAGTTGTACCATTTTGATAGCGGGTATTTTTTTGATTAAGAAGATCAGTCCCTTTTGGCAAGAAGTTATCTTTATGCTACTTGCTCTCACTGGTGCTTTCGGTATTTTCTTTAGATATGCCATGCATCTATCCTTTGATAGAGGCTTTGATTTCATCACGCTATTGAAACAGCAACTGCAGGTATGCAATTTTAACTTTATTTTATTGCCCGCTGCAGTATTCACTAAAAATAAACGTATTAAAAATTATTTGTTTGGATTTGCATTATTTGCTGCGTCCACTACATTGATTACCTATAATCGTTCATTAACACAATTACCTTGGTATCATATATCTTTTATTAATTTTTGGATGAATCACTTCATTGCGGTTTTATTGCCGACACTCATGTTGGCAAGTGGTCGCTATTATCCAGAGAAAAAATATATGATGTCTGTATCTATCATGGTACTGCTTTACTTTGCATTATCGGGTTTTGGTTCATGGCTCTTGATGACCTATGAAGGTGTTTCTAGAATGGACACATACTCATTTGTCTTTGTTCCAGAAGGGGTATGGATATTTGAATGGCTATATAGTTGGATTCCGATTTATTTTGTATATTTATTACCCATCTATCCAGTGTTGGTTTTATGGTTATACGGTTTTGCACATGTATTTGAAAACAAGAAACATCATATTATTGAAAAACATCATACATAAAAGCAGATTTATATATGCAAAAGGCATTGAAATTGAATCGTAGTAAAAAAGGTTTTACACTTGTTGAGTTGATTGTTGTGATCGCTATTGTAGCCATTCTATCAACTGTTGCAGTCGTTAGTTATACGACATTTTTAGAAAGTGCAAGAAATTCAAAGGCACAACAGGAATATAGTCAACTAGAAACAGTTGCACGCAGTGAATCATTGTTGAATACAGATGATCCAGTTCATTTGGTCAATCTATCATTTACGGTTGATCTTTCAGTTGATCCAAAAGATGATGCTGAATTAGTGGAAGCACTTAAAGAGGCGCTTGAAACTTGGTTTGATGATTTAGCAGAGAGTATTGGATTAACAGGAAGCACAACGGCGGTTGTATCCGCAAGTTTATCATCCGAGACCTCTACGGTGACATTGACCTATACAACGCCAGATGGTGGTAAACATACTACAAGTTCATTTAACGTAAACTATACAACTGCATAAAGCATAGTTGAAAATCCTTATGGAAAGTTGTGTGTGCAGTCATATGGAAAACGGATTGATGATGACATATGAAGATATGATATAAAAATGCCAAATACTGTGCAATTTTGTTCTCAATGAGACTAAAAACAAGGTGATGTGATGAAAAAGGGATTTACGTTGGTTGAAATGATTATTTCTATTGCGGTTAGTGCAATTCTGTTACTCATGGTGACGATGATAGCTGTTTTTTCTTCGCACATGCTATCGCAGAGAGATGAGCAGAGTTATATGGAGGAAATCATACTGCTGGATCAATACTTTCAACAGTTGTTTGATCAGGCTCAACAGATTGAAATTGATGCACATACACTCAAGGTAGATGATGATTTCATCTCTTTGACGCAGTATTCACTCATTAAGACACACACAAATGGCCATTCGAGCGGCCATCACAGGACACTTAGTCTTTTCAACATTGCATACGAATGACACCATTGGCGCGATTACGCGTATGGCGGATATGGGCGTGCCTAGATACTTGCTGGCGGATGCATTGCTGGGCGCAATTGCCCAAAGATTGGTTAGAAAACTTTGTTCAAACTGTAAAAGAAGTGCTCTAACCACGCCGGCTGAGACAGATAGACTGAAACTTAAAAAACCACAAACCATCTATCATGCAGTTGGATGCAGAGCATGCCATCAAACTGGTTACTATGGCAGACAAGCAGTTTTTGAAGTCATTGGTATGACGCATGATATGAAACAAATGATTGAAAATGCCCACGTTCATGTGGATGAAATCAGAGGCAAAGTGCTTGAAAGTCAAACCATGATGATTATTGACAGTTGTCGTAAACTGGTTTTAGATGGTGTTACGTCAATTGAAGAGTATGATACACTCACAAGTTTTGAAAACGAATAAATAGGGAGGAAATATAGACCATATGAAAACAAGGTTAAAAAGGGGATTTACATTAGTAGAATTAATTGTTGTGATTGCCATTATTGCTATCTTGGCAACGGTGGCAACCGTCTCTTACATGGCATATGTGGATCATGCAAACTTAAGTTCAGATAGACAGGAAGTCGCTCAATTAAACAGTGCGCTGACTGTTAAGAAATATCAACTCAATTTTAATGCACCACAAACCATGCAGGAAGTAAGAGATTTGTTAGATGAATTGATAGAGGGAGATTTTAGGACACATCCTAGATCTATAAATCAAGGATATCATTATTGGTTTGACATCAGTAGTCTCCAGCTGCAATTAGCTAAGAACATAGATGATTTACCGGAAACAAACGGATTTCAACTGAGTCTTGGAAGACCGGTTAATACATCTAATAGTTCTGTATGGAACTATGTTCCGGAAGCATTTGCATATGAAACAAATAAATCATA
The DNA here is from genome assembly GCF_017052655.1 of Acholeplasma equirhinis. Lineage (NCBI taxonomy): Bacteria > Bacillati > Mycoplasmatota > Mollicutes > Acholeplasmatales > Acholeplasmataceae > Acholeplasma > Acholeplasma equirhinis. The sequence continues at coordinate 14,319 of NZ_JAFIDC010000003.1, read as the reverse complement.
CTTGTTTCTAGATCAAAGCGGATCCGAACTTTCAAACATAATTTCATCTTTTTATAGTGTAAGTAACTATGAAACATTTACACAACTCATACAACGTGTTGGCTCAGCATCTCTGTATCAACATGAATTTGAAACCATTCTTAGTCAAACGCTATTTTTCACAAATGAAGGGAACTATTCTTTAGACCCCTCCTCGGCAAAATCAACTATGTTTGAAAAAGACATTGAATTGATTACGAACAACTTTTTTGATGTAGAGGGTGAATTATACTCAGATGTTAGATTGACTCAATTGACTCTGATTAAGTTTCCATCAACGGTTCAATACATATTCTCAAAATCTTTACCGATTGGAGAGAACACCAAACTCATATTTCCTAATATGGTTGAATTTGAACCTGATTTTTTAGATTTAATGGATCTTGATGAACCGTTAGATTTTCCGACAATAACCATAGGGAATGACGAGTATACGCTGGATGGTGAGTTTAAGGATGAACTTACGGATATGCATAATGTTCCTATCCTATTGCATTTTATAAATGGATATGAGATTAAAGAGTTCACACTCAGTTTTCCAAATGGTGATATAGAATTGATGACTCCTATGGATATCTATCATTCTGGCAACGAAACTTTAAGATTAAAACTGAGCAATTTTAGTAATGTGAATGATGGTGTTATTGTATCGGATAAAAGGGTTACCTATACATCCAGTCAAGAAGAAATTGCTGAAATCGATCGTAGGGGTGTGATTACAGTTCATGAGTACGGGGAAGTTACATTCACAGCAACCTCTGTTGCTGATACGTCCATCAGCAGAAGTGTCACGCTTTACGTGAGTGCTATTACCAATATGCAGATTTTGGAATCAGGTAATATCATCAGCGAAAATGATATTTTAAATATTAGAAATAAATTTTATAATCCGGATGTTCCAGAAATTGGCAATGAAATTCAATTGTCTATTGGAGAAATATTCTTCAATACCGGAAGCGAAAATGTTTCCGGTCTGAATCATGACAAATCAGTTACTTTCACATCAAGTGAAACGAACATAGCCGTGGTAAGCGATTCAGGTTTGGTTAGTATTTTAGCCAGTGGAGATTTTTCAATCACCATCAGTTTCAATCAATATGATGTCCAAAAGACAATCCTCTATAGATCTGCATTTAAAGAAGAAAATTATTTGATTAATCATTTTGACAATGAAAACTTCTTGTATGTAATTGGAAACAGTAATACTTTTGAACTTGATTCCATCGCTTCCATTGCGCAGAATGTAGATTTAGAATTTGTTATTCATTTGAGTGTACTTGATCAAGTAGACAATGGATCTGTCATGAGTCAAACCGGAAGTTTTTCATATACATATGATACGGTTGCACGTGTCGTTAAATTCACTGGTACAGGTGTGGCGAAACTGGTGATATCTGTCATGGCGGATGTTTTTGAAACAGGTGAGCCAATTGCCATAGATACTTTGGAAAAAGCAATCGAAGTCGTTAATGGTTTTAACGTAGTCAGCTATGAACAACTCAGATCAAATCCAGGTTCAACACGTGTGATGCTCAATAGTTTTACTGCAACCACACTTGGAAATGCAACATTCAATAATAACGCCATACTATATGGAAACGGATTTACAATTGATGTGGATATTACGTTTGAACAAGCCGGCGGACGACTCATTACACTGGACAACGGAACAATTGACAATGTCATCATCGATGGCCCACTTGTACCATACTACAATGGTTCTAGCACGTCGAATACAGATGGTGCAATTGATGGTGCATACTTTATTCATGGAATTTATTCAAGTGGAAATGATAAGATTTACAATTCCTATATTTCAGGTTTTAGAAATCAAATTAGGACATTCAGTGCGACAAGTACACAACTGTATATTGAAAATACGAGATTTGAAAATGGATTCATGAACATTAACATCTTCAGTAATGTTGAACTGACATTGAAAAATGTAACAACAGTACAAACGGTACAAACTGTTAAAGATAAGAATAACACAAATGTTTCCGTATATGGACTGGGTATATTTGCTGAAAACCAAAATGCCGGAAAAATCATTCTAGAGGGTGAGTTTAATCAGTATAACTGGGTTAATCAATCATATGTTTCATATCTGCCAAGTGACTTTAGAACAAGCGTAAATACTTTTTTCAGCGGAAGTCAACTGAATAATTTTAAACATAATATCAACGGTACAACACATATTAATACAGGGCTGTTATCGACAAGTCCGATTACGCTTGAAGATCGTAGAGACGCAAGTACACAAAACGAAATCACATATGCACAAACACCATTTACGTTTACATATTTGGGTCAATCAGTGCAGGGGTATTTCGCTTCTCATGCTCAGACAAGTTTGATTAAGGATCAAAGCATTGTTGATTATGGATATTTTGTCAGCACGCCTTATAGTGTAGAAGTTCAACGATCAATTGGAACCGTCATCACATATCAAAACACTGGATTTCCAAACGAGGTTGAAACACCATATATTCAATCAGGATTAATTCCAAAGGCTGAATATACGGAGCATCAATTGCGTAGTATGTTTGTAGTTAATAAATTCGGTGTACCGCTACAAATCAATGAGATGAGAATTGAAAAATCAGATGGAACATTTGTCTATAGCGTTGCAGGAACATTTGTGATACAAGGCAATTTTGATGGTATTCTAAACCTTCAGTTTACTGTATTTGATAATTATTCATATAATCCGGACGGCAGCTTCAATGGACAGGTTAATGAAGTCAGGTTTTACCATCAGTTTTCTACAAAGGTGACGGGACTAACACCTGCAGTTTTAGACACATCAGGCATCACGCAAGGACAATCAGCCAATAATGCTACGAAATTCATCGAAAGTGGTCGTATTGGTGACTATGATAATCAAAGGGGATTATTATTGAACAATATTTCAATTTTGGATTATGTATTCTTAGAAAACGGAAGTATCGTAGAAAAACGTTTTACAACATTGCAGGATATTAAAAATCTAGTTTCTTCTGGCAAGCTCATCATTACTGTCAATGGAGAAGTCAAAGACATCTATGCAGACAAGAACAACGTGATTGTTGTGATGGATGCAATTGAAAATAATATTGTTAACAATAGATCATACAATGTTGTTTTTACCTACATTGGGACAACCGGAAATATTTCTGAAACACGCACGTTCAATTGGAGTTATACAAGTATAGGTGGAGGACTTTTTGGTATTTATACTGGCCGAATCAGTCCGGATAGCATGAGAATAAGCAGTACTATCATTAATAATAACAATAAATTGAATTAACATGAAAAAAACGATAATTATTATAGGTGTCATTCTTATCACCATCATAGCTGTGGCAACAACGTATTATGTCATACGAGAAGTTGACAATAATAAGATGGTCGGTATTTATGTGTCATCAGAACCAGCAAAAAAAGTATACTATATCGATGAAACATTTGATGCTTCAGGTCTTTTGGTGTATGAATATTTAAACAAAGGCATTGGTCAGGTTATTCCGAACGATCACCTCACTTTTGAAAATTTTGATTCTAGTGTTGAAAGAGAATCTTTAAGAATTACCATTCGCTATCAAACCTACACAGCCTCTTTTTTAATTAGTATAGTTCAAAGAGAGGTTATTGTACCTACCATTACTAGTATCTCAATTGAACCGGGATTCATTGACACATATTCGGTCGGAACACGATTAGTTGATGTGGCAATGAATTTGACACTTCTTATTACCTATTCTGATGAAACAGTGATTATATTGTCTGTGAATCCTGCATACGTCAGCGGATTTGATTCTACCGAGGCGAAAGAGGATTTAGTGCTAACTATAACCTATTATGATGAAAATACAGGTCTACAACATCAGACACATGTAACGATTCAGATTATCGATTAAGTGAAGTGCTTGATGAAATAAAAAACGTCATCTAACGATGACGTTCAGACTGTTTACAAATACACTATTTTTAAAGAGGTTAAACTCTACTTAATTGAAAATAGTGTTTTTTATTGCATAAATTTAGAATTTTAGAAAGAAAAAAACATATAGATGAAGGCAACTTAGCTAAGTAATTAGCCATTTTCTTCATATTCATTGATGCAAAAATCAGCAAGGTGGGATCACTTACTTTTTTAAGTCCTCGATAATGAGTATAACGACCAAAATGTCGCTCTTTAAAATCTATAAATGGTTAAATAAGAGTACGCAATAGTGTGCACATAAGAATCCCCAATTCTTAGCACTTAAAGCGAACTCTTTTTTGATAAAATATCATCCATGAGAGGATGAATATTTATGACAAAAATGTAAATGTCAATACGAAATTAGGTCAATATATTGGTGCGAAACTAGGTCACTCTTAATTAGCTAACCAATCTTTTGTTTCTTTGATTCTGTATGAATCACCTTTAATATTTATAACTGTTGCTTTATGTGCCAGCCTATCTACCATTGCTGCAGTTAGTGTTGGATCACCAAAGATTTCTTCCCACCTATTAAACGTTAAGTTAGTAGTAATAATAATTGACTTTGTTTCATTTCTCATTGATAGTAAATTAAATAATAATTCACTACCTTCTTTATCAAATCCTATATAACCAAGTTCATCAAGTATGACTAAGTCATATGTGATGAATCTTTTTTTATAATTAGTTAATTGATTTAAGGTCATTGACTCTTTAAGCTCAGTTATTAGATTTGGAACGGTTATATATAAAACATTTTTCATTTTCATACATGCACTAATACCTAAACCAATCGCTGTATGAGTTTTACCTACTCCTGGATTACCCACTAATATTACGTTTCTTCCTTCATCTAAAAATCTTAGGGATTGAAGTTCTCTAATTTGATTAGAAACTTCTAAAGGGAATGCACCTAACTTTAGATCACCTAAGTATTTAAGATAAGGGAACTTAGCTGTTTTAATTCTGCGGTCAATGCCGTTAGACTCTCTTGCTTTAACTTCATTGGTTAAGATAATCTTTAAGAACTCTTCATAGCTGGCCCCCTTATCCATTGTCTCGCTAATTGATTGAGAATAACTGCTTTTAACATATGATAATTTTAATTTGTGTCCCACTTTTTCATAGCAGAGCAAGAGGTTCAACTAAAAAACTAGACAAATGAGTGTCTAGTTTTATTTTTTATGCAAGTTATACATAATATCGTGTAAATTACATTAAATTATTTTAAGTATATGATAAATTATTATTGTGCGAAATTGAAGGCATATATCGACTTTCAACAGATAAAAATCAACTCTCTCAATGAATCAATTGTTTATAATTGGTAAATTGGATTAATTTCGTTATAATGAAAGTATAGACAGGAAGGAATCATCATATGAATAAGAACTACTTAACTGTTGCAATGGTTTTTGCTATATTAGGTCTTGTTGGATATTTGCCTTACGCACTTATGTTTTTGATTGTTGGCTTATTAGGGATAGAAGATGTAGATTTTTTTATGAACATGTCAGTTTTTGTAATAGTTGCTGGTGGTTTATCAGCCGCAAATATCATAGCATTCATCAGACTAAACAAAGCAAAAACTAATCCTAAAATGCGCAAAGAAGTCTTAGGATGGGGAATCTATTTGCTGATTGGTGGTTATTTAGTCGGTGGTATCATGGGGATTATCGCAGCTAACTCTAATGAAGAACCTGAGTTCACAAATCGCACCAATTTGACAGTAGAAGAAAAGTTGATGAAATTAAGTAACCTTTATGATAAAGGTTTAATCACTCAAGACGAATATAAATTACGAAGAAAACGAATCGTAGAGGAGATTTAAACATGAACAAGACATATTTAACAATTGCACAAGTTTTAGCAGGTGTCAGTGCGGCATTCTTTCTATTTGCAGGTTACTTTAGTGTTGTCGTTGTTGCATTTAATATTATCGCAATCTATTATTTAGAATTAGCTAAACAAGGCAAGGTATCAAAGAATGTAGTAAAAGGTTGGAGCATCTGTTTATTATTTACAGCAACACTTGCTGGTATTCTAGGATTAATTGCTGTTTACAGTGATGGGCAAGTTTCATCCTCAAACACAGAAGAAAAGTCAATAGAAACATTATTAAGAGAAATAGATGAACTCTATGAAAAAGGGATCTTATCAAGAGAAGAATACGAATCACGTAGAAAGAAAATTATTGAAAGGGTATAGGGAATAAAATGAACAAAACATTATTAACAATTGCAGCAGTACTGTCATTTTTAAGTGCTGCAGGCTATGCATTATTTAGCTTTGTATTGATTGGATTAAACAGCTATAGAGATGAGATTATTGCATCAGGTGGTTCACCAGCTGAAATTACTGAGTTATTACAAATGATAGATGCATTAAATCGAATAACATTTATTATTATCGTATTCTTAGTGCTTAATATTGTTGCAGGTGTTAGATTACTTGCTGCAAAAAATGGTAAAGCAACTAAGAATGAAGCGATTGGTTGGAGTATCTACCTATTCGTTGGTGGTGGACTTGTTACTGGTTTACTTGCTGTTTTAGGTGCTACATCAAAAGAACCTCAAGCAGTTGGTACATACGTTGATCAAAACGGTGCAGTTGGTACACTTGAAAAAAGATTAAAAGAACTTGATGAACTCTATCAAAAAGGTGTTATTACTAAAGAAGAATATCAAGAACGTCGTGCAAAAATTATCGATAACGTATAATGAAAAATAAGCCATCTAATTTCTAGATGGTTTTTTTTCATATTTATTTGCATTAAGAAGCGTTTTCCTATACAATAAAAGTTGTGAATTAGCTAAATGACGGAAGAGACATGCAAAACGATATAAAACAACTAGATTCCTACAAAACTCAATCAGCTCATCGTGAAACGTTCGCGATTATGATCTGGTATTTCCTCGCGAGCTTCGTGTATTTAGTCTTATCTGACTGGATATTGCAATCACTTGTTAGTGATCCTGTTTTTATGTCACTTGTTCAAACTTGGAACGGTGTCGTTACTTTAACTTTAATTGGTTTAACTTTTTACGTGATTATTTATAAACAAATTAAATCTCATATGGAAAAGAGCATGCATTTATCACATGTTTTTTCTGAGTTACAAACCAAAAACGAGAAATTAACTGAATTAGAATCTAATCACTATAAACTTGCATATTATGATTCATTAACAGGTTTAATGAATAAGAATAAGTTAGATCAAAAAGTAGAAAAATTAATTCATCAAAAAGTACCATTTGCAGTTTTATATATTGATATTGATAACTTTGGTGTCATTAACGAATTAAAAGGTTACGAATGGGGCGATAACGCACTATTTGAAATTGCACAAGAATTAAAGAAAAAGGTAAATAGCAAGTTAGTTGCAAGAATGTCTGAAGATGGCTTTGTAATCGTTATGGAAAAAGTTACCGATTATCAAGAAGTGCTTTCAATTACAAAAGCAATTCTAGCTGATATTAAAGTACTCTTAAGAAAACAAAGTGAAGCATATTTCTATTCAGCATCTGGTGGGGTTGCAATGTATCCTAATCATGGTGATCGATTCCAAGATGTCCTACGTTATGCAAACTTAGCACTGAGTGAAGCTAAACGTAAAGGTAAAGATCAAATTGTATTCTATAATGAAGCAATGCAAGCATTAAAAGAACGTGAAGTATTCTTAACAAATCAAATACATCACTCATTAGATAAAGATCATTTCTATGTTGTTTATCAACCCATCTTAAAATTTGCAACTAAAGAACTCATTTGTACAGAAGCACTCATCCGTTGGAATCATCCTGAAATTGGAAACATTCCACCAAATGATTTCATTTATTTAGCTGAATTGAGTGGTTCAATCATTGAATTAACCGATTTAGTTTGCGAGTCCGTATTTAAACAATTAAGAACTTGGTTGAATCAAGGCTTAAGAACGATGGTATCAATAAATATTTCTGCTAAAGTATTAATGCATCCTGAATTTATCAATAAGATTAATCATCTTTCAGATATCTATCAAGTAGAGAAATCATTAATTGTTATTGAAGTAACAGAGTCTGTTTTAATTGATAATATTGAATACTCTTTAAATGTTTTAAATCAACTTAAAAATGAAGGTTACATTATCGCACTTGATGACTTTGGTTCAGGGTATAGTTCATTAAACTATTTAAAACACTTACCTGCACATGTGATTAAGATGGATAAGAGTTATATCGCAAACATTGATCAAAGCGAAAAAGAGAAGCATTTCTTGAAGTTTGTCGTTGAACTAACGCATTCACTTGATATGCGTATCGTTTTAGAAGGTGTAGAAAAAACTAAACAAGAAGAAATCCTATCTGAATTTCAAATTGATTATGTTCAAGGGTATTTATACTCTAAACCAATTAAAGCAGAAGAACTATTTGAAAAATACGTAAGAAAAGTCCTCTAACTAAAGAGGACTTTTTCTTACATTTGAGATTCAATTCTTTCTTTTCTTGTTTGATATTCTTCTTCAGTGATGATGCCTCGGTTATATAACTTCTCAAGTTCTGTAAGTTTTGATTCATTAAGAGATGTTACCACTTTTGGTGCCTCTACTGGGTCTACTTTAACTGCTTTTTCTTCAATACCAAGGAACACTGAGGCATATAATGCAAGAATTGCTAAAAGCGCTGCAATTGTTTTTAATACTGAGAACATATCACCATAAGTTACAAATGGTGAAACTGCTGCAAGTAATACAAATGAGACACTTAAGGTAATCAAGGTTAAGTTTTTAGTAAACTTTGTTTCAAACTTAGTTTGTGTATTATGTACAAGATTGAATAATGCTGCAATTTCAAATAAAACATGTGCAATTAATAAACCAGTTGTGAAGAGAACTTCAATATCTCTATTTTGAATCACCAATCTAAATGCAAGTGATGAGGTTAGTCCATAAACAATATTTAATCCACCATAGACAACCAATATAATTGATACAACCTTATCAAATTTCTTAAATTGAAGTAGCAGCATAAATGCTATTGAAATTAATACGATCACATCAAGTGCTTGTCCGATTGTTAATAAGGAGTTACCATAATTATTTTGAAAAACAAATGAAGCGATTTGAGTAATGAGTATTGCTATTGAAATCGATAATAATTTAGTACTATATTTTCTATTCATACTTAATCTCCTTTGATGATATTTTAACAAGTAATTAGTTTTTTTACAAACAATGTATGAAAAGCTAGTCTTATCAAATGAAAAGAGACATATATTTTGATATGATGAAAGTATAAAGGAGATTGATCTTATGCGCTATGGGGTTATTGATCTAGGATCAAATACAGTTAGACTTGTTGTCTATGATATCATCGATCAGAACAACTTTAAAAAGGTATATTCAAGAAAAGAAGTGGTAGGCCTTGCATCCTATCTTTTACCAGAAGGTTATCTATCTGATATGGGTATTCTTCGTGCAATTGAAGTTGTTAAAGAACTAAAAGAGGATAGTGAATCATATCAAACAGATAAACTTTTTTTAATTGCAACTGCAACCGTTCGTAATGCAAGAAACCAAAATGAAATCGTAAATCGTATTCATATGTCAACGGGTGTTAAAGTTACACTGCTTTCAGGGTTAGAAGAAGCGAGTGTTGGTGTATTGGGTATTAAGCATGAATTCGACTTTAAAGAAGGGGTCGTCATTGATATTGGTGGTGGTTCAACCGAAGTGTCAACTATCTTTGATAAGAAAGTTGATCAAGCAGCTTCGCTTCCTGTTGGTTCATTAAATGCTTATATTACATATGTTAAAGATATGTTGCCGACTGAAAGTGAAATTAAGTCAATTAAAAAAGGTGTCATTCATGCTTTGGAACAAGCAGAAATAAAGAGACTAAAGATGAATGTCATTTACGGTATCGGTGGTACTTTAAAAGCTGCCAAAGCACTTTATGAAGGTATGATGAATAAACACCTAGATTACTTAACAAAAGAAAATATTCTACATATCATGCGTAAAATAGATCCTACAAAGAAAAGTACTTATTTAAACCTGATTAGACTTGTACCTGAAAGATTCCATACAATTATGCCAGGACTTGTCATCCTCGAAACTATCTTTGAATATTTTGATGCAGAACGTCTATATATTGGTAAGAATGGAATCAGAGAAGGATATATCTTAAGTCAAATGAAGAAAAAAGCCTAGATTAGGCTTTTTTTATATCATAAGACCACCTTTAGAAAGGAGAACTTCTAAAGGTGGCACTCAAAAAAAGGTTGATTAATTTATTTTTCTTTCTGTTATAAACCTTTCATCTTTAATTGTAACTTGATATTCAAGATGTGGTTCAATTTGTTCATTAATGATTGCTTGTGCAATATAGGTTTCTAAATGTCTTTGAATAAAGCGTTTAAGTGGTCTTGCACCATACTTTTCATCATATCCATTTTTAATGACATATTTTTGAACTTCATCATCAAATGTAATATGGATGTTTTGTTTAAGTAGACGTTCACTGAGTTCATTTAACATCTTACGTGCAATTGAAACTTGTACTTTAAAGCCTAAGGCATTAAATGTAATAATCTCATCAATTCTATTTAAGAACTCAGGTTTAAATGATTGTTTAACAAGGTTATCTACCTTGGTTTTAGCATCTGCTTGATCACCAAGTAAGAATTCAGAACCGATGTTAGAAGTCATGATAATGACTGTATTTTTGAAGTCTACAGTTCTGCCTTGACCATCCGTTAAGATACCATCATCAAGTACTTGAAGTAAAACATTAAATATTTCAGGATGTGCTTTTTCGATTTCATCAAATAGAACAATTGCGTAAGGCATTCTTCTGATAGCCTCAGTTAATTGACCACCTTGATCATATCCAACATATCCTGGAGGAGCACCAATTAATCTAGATACATTATGAGATTCCATATATTCACTCATATCAAATCTAACCATATGGTTTTCTGAATCAAATAATATATCTGCAAGAGATTTTGCAACCTCAGTTTTACCGACACCGGTAGGTCCTAAGAATAAGAATGAACCAATTGGTTTCTTTTCATCCTTGATGCCTGCTCTTTGGCGAATAATGGCGTCACTAATGAGTTTTAATGCATGATCTTGACCAAGTACACGCTTAGCAAGATATGATTCTAAATTGCGTAATTTTTCTTTGTCACCAGATAATAGTTTAGTTACTGGAATATGAGTCCATTTAGCGACGATTTCTGCAATTGAATCCGCAGTAACAACTTCAGTTAGAAGTTTGTTACTATTATCTTGGTTAGATGACTCATTGATTTCTTTTTCAAGTGCAGGAATTTTAGAATATTGAAGTTCTGCAGCTTTCGAATAATCACCAGCATTGTATGCAGTTTGAAGATCATTTTTTAATTTTTCTAATTCAGCTTTTTTATTTTTAATTTGTTGAAGAGAGTCTTTTTCCTTTAACCATTTTTCTTTTAAAGTCTTCTCTTCTTTTTTAAGTGATTCTAAATCAAACTCAAGTTTAGATAATCTTTCTTTTGAAATTGCATCCGTTTCTTTCTTTAAGGCACTGCGTTCAATTTCAAGTTGTAAGATTTTTCTTTGTAGGTCATCTAGTTCAACTGGCATAGAGTCGATTTCCATACGAACAGAAGCACAAGCTTCATCAACTAAATCAATCGCTTTATCTGGTAAGAAGCGATCTGTAATATATCGACTGGATAAAGTAGCAGCAGCAACGATTGCATTATCTTGAATTTGAACACCATGGTGTGCTTCAAAACGATCTTTTAGACCACGTAAAATTGAAATAGAATCTTCAACAGTAGGTTCAGTGACTAAGATCTTTTGAAAACGACGTTCAAGGGCTGAATCTTTTTCAATATAGTTTCTATATTCATTTAAGGTTGTCGCACCGATACAATGAAGTTCACCACGTGCAAGCATTGGTTTTAGCATATTAGATGCATCCATTGCACCATCTGCACGACCAGCACCAACAATTGTATGTAATTCATCAATAAAGAGAATAATGTTACCATCAGACGCTTTTACTTTATTTAAAACAGCTTTTAAGCGTTCCTCAAATTCACCTCTAAACTTAGCACCAGCAACAAGTGCAGCTAAGTCAAGTTCATAGACGATTTTGTCTTGAAGGCTTAATGGGACGTCTTTTTCAACGATTCTTCGTGCTAAACCTTCAACAATTGCAGTTTTACCAACACCAGGTTCACCAATCAACACAGGATTGTTTTTTGTTTTACGTGAGAGAATTTTAATGATACGTCTAATTTCTTCATCACGACCAATCACTGGGTCAATTTTACCTTGTTTAACGGCATCTACAATATTACGTCCAAATTTATTTAATAATTCAGGATCTTTTGAGTAATCTTCCATCATGTTAAATTGCATATAAAGACACCTCTTTTCTGAAATCACTTCTATTATAAAACGTTTTAATTGGCACTGTCAAGTAAAGAGTGCTAATTATGTATGTTTGTGTAAGGAGAAGACACCTTGTAAGTGCAAGGTATTGGAAAATATATGAATATCATATATAATATAGTGCAGACAATTTCAAGTGAAGGAATGAGTTTTATGGAAAACCAAAAATATCAAGTATTACTGTATTACAAGTATGTAAATATTGAAGACCCTGAAGCATATATGCAAGAACACCTAGCCTTTTGTAAATCAATTGGTGTTTTAGGTCGTATCTTAATTGCTAAAGAAGGTATCAATGGTACTTTATCTGGTACAGTTGAACAAACACAAGCTTACATGGATTATATGCATGCAGACCCAAGATTTGCAGATCTTTTCTTTAAGATTGATGAATCAGATGGACATGCATTCCGTAAGATGCATGTCAGAGTTAAACCTGAACTTGTTAATCTTTCATTAGAAGAAGATTTTAGCCCAACAGAAGTGACTGGTAAATATTTAACACCTGAGGAATGGTTAGAAGCTTTAAAAGATCCTAATACTGTTGTATTAGATGCAAGAAATGACTACGAATATGATTTAGGACACTTTAGAGGTGCGATTAAACCGGACATTCGTGCATTTAGAGAATTACCTGGTTGGGTTAAAAAGAATAAAGAATTATTAGCAGGTAAAAGAATTATTACTTACTGTACGGGTGGCGTTCGTTGTGAAAAGTTCTCTGGTTGGTTAGTTAAAGAAGGATTCGAAGACGTTGGACAACTACATGGTGGTATCCACACTTATGGACGTGACCAATTAACACAAGGTCAACTGTGGGATGGTAAGATGTATGTCTTTGATGAAAGAATCGCTGTTGAAATTAATAAAGTAGATAAACAAGTTGTTGGTAGAGATCACTTTACTGGTGAACCATGTGAAAGATATATTAACTGTGGTAACCCAGAATGTAATAAACAAATTTTAGCAAGTGAAGCAAGTGAAGAGAAATTTATGGGTAGTTGTTGTGATGAATGTCGTACACATCCAAGAAACCGTTGGGTAATTTCTCATGGATTCTCTATGGAAGATGCAAGACGCCGTAATGAAGAATTAAAACTTGCAACTGCGAAAGCCTAAGTGCTTGTCATAATTTAGGGGAGAGAAAAATGACAAGAGTGCTGTTTGTATGTTTAGGTAATATTTGTAGATCACCAATGGCAGAAGCAGTATTCAAAGATTATGCTGCAAAAAAAGGTTTAGCAGCAAAATTTCATTTTGAATCACGCGCTACATCAAACTGGGAACAAGGAAATCCTGTTCACCCAGGAACGATGGATATATTAAAAAAATATAACATAACATTTAAAGATAAAAAGAGTCAAAGAATTACTGAACGTGACTTTTTAGAATATGACTACATTATCGGAATGGATAAAAATAATTTAAAATTCTTGAAGAATTTTGAAGAAGGTTATTACAAACATAAAGTTTATCCATTTATCAAAAGAAAAGACGTACCAGACCCATACTATACAGGTGATTTTGATGAGACATATGAACTCTTAACGAAGCACATGGATAGATGGTTTAAGTTATGGCTTGAAGATACAAAATCTCGTTGACAATTTGGGGTCAAAACGTTATAATAAAGAGGCGTTTGGTCCCGTAGCCAAGTGGTAAGGCAGAGGTCTGCAAAACCTTTACGCGTCGGTTCAAATCCGATCGGGACCTCCAAATATCTTATATACCTTGAAATAAATGCCCTTCATAGGGTATTTTTTATTATGTTGGTCGTAGACTAACATAAAACCACCTGCTATGCGGGTGGAATCAAAGGAGCAGTAGGGATAAACAAAAAGAATCCTCTTGGTTGGTATAATGGTAATGACCAATTGCCTTACAC
>NZ_JAFIDC010000002.1 GCF_017052655.1 Acholeplasma equirhinis | reverse complement strand
GTATTAGGCACGCCGCCAGCGTTCATCCTGAGCCAGGATCAAACTCTCCATTAATTTGTTTTTGTTTGATTTTAGCTCTTATTTGTTTTTTGCTTCTTTGTTCATCATCATTCAGTTTTCAAAGACTCTTTTCAAGCGCTCCAAACTTAGTGCGCTTACTCATTCTATCACTATAACAATATGTTGTCAACAACAATTTTTATAATTTGTAATTTTTACCTTTATCTATAAGATAAGGTTTGAGTAAACTGTTTCTGTCGCGATTGACCTTTCTCATTGTATCTCAAGTTAAAATATAAGTCAACAACTTTTACAACATTTTTTAGATAAAAAAAGAAATCTCAAGAATACCTCTCAAGATTTCAATATTTTAGCCTTATATTATATATATATTATGGAATTAAGCGTGTAACATCATTGAAAGTTACATAAATGAAGAGTCCCATGAGTAAGAAAAAGAATGCGTTATTTACCCATAATTCAACTTTAGCTGGAACCTTACGACGTGTAATTGCTTCATATCCTAAGAAAATTAATCGTCCACCATCAAGGGCTGGGATTGGAAGTAAGTTAAATAATCCAATATTAACTGATAAGAATGCAACAAAGACAAGTAAATTCATTAATCCACCACTTGCAGCATTAGAGACAAGTGAGAAAATACCAACAGGACCTGCAAGATCACCAACACCAACTGAACTACTTGGATTAAATAAAAGTCCAAGGGTTGCAATCATTTGTGAAACTGAATCTGCAAATTGAGTTACTGGATAAGTGAATAAATAAACAAAATCAAATACTCTGCCTAAATCAATCCCCATAGTGATTGAAATTCTAGTTTCACCAATTGCATTTAATGTCATATCATCTAATACATCATATGATGCTTCAATTGTTTGTCCATCTCTATCTGCAGTAATTTCAATCGTTGCAGCATTATAATTTCTAGCAAGTGTAATCACTTCATCCCAATTGGATACAGAAACACCATTGATATGTGTAATGACATCGCCAGGCTCAAGACCTGCAGCTTTTGCTTTACCACCAATACCACCGATCATTAAAGTATCTCTAGTTGCAACATCTCTTGTATTCACAATACCGATGTTTTGCATGATAACAACAACATACACTTCTACTGGGTCTTCTAATAATGCACCATCTCTAAAGATTTCCATCAACACTTTATTCGAGTTGACTTTATTTAACTCTGCTCTAATTTCATGAATGTTAGATGTTTCTACACCATTAATAGCCACAATTTGGTCACCAGGTAACAATTGATCATTAAATGATGTATCAACAATATTATTTTCTAAAGGTTTTCCTTGAACAAGAGCAACAATAAATAAAATAATGAGTGCGAGTAAGAAGTTCATTAATGGTCCACAGAAGATCACTAAGAAACGATCCCATAAAGATTTGGATGAGAAACTAGATTCTTCAGGTGTAATTTGAATTTCTTTTTTCTTGCCATAACGATATCTTGCATCACGCATCACTTGGAAGCGATGCACTTCACCATCATCACAACGTAATTCAATAAATAACTCTGCTAAATTTTCACCATATAAATCAAATGAAAGTACTTCACCTGTAATATATGGATTTGGGATTGTCTGATCTAAAATGATTTCTTTAACTAATCCAATTTCATTTAGATTGAGTCCAACATATTGACCTTCTTTAATTAATGCATGGTCTCCATTCTCACCTGACATTGAAACATAACCACCAAGTGGAATTGCTCTAACAGAATAGAATGATTCACCTTTTTTCTTTTGATATAAAACAGGTCCCATACCGATTGAAAATTCATGTACTAAGATACCTGCTCTTTTTGCGAGTAAATAATGACCAAGTTCGTGAATTGTAATAATTGCGGTTAAGACAATGAGGAATACTAAGATACTCCAGATTAATGACATAATTTCCATGAATAAAACTCCTTATGCAAGTGGATAAGCTTGTGTGATTATGATAAAGATACTTAAGAATAGTAATCCGATAAATAAGAATGAATCAAATCTGTCAAGCACACCACCGTGTCCTGGCATAATATTACCAAAATCTTTAATTTGATATGTA
Organism: Acholeplasma equirhinis; assembly: GCF_017052655.1. Lineage (NCBI taxonomy): Bacteria > Bacillati > Mycoplasmatota > Mollicutes > Acholeplasmatales > Acholeplasmataceae > Acholeplasma > Acholeplasma equirhinis. The sequence goes on along the minus strand of NZ_JAFIDC010000002.1, from coordinate 106,663 downwards.
CGCTTAAATTTAGATGCGACTAAATCACCAATTTGTGCGGATACAGAACCAAGTAGCGTAATTGGTAAAATAATTAATGCCTGGATCCATCTTGGTTGATCACCAAGTGATGTAAAGTTATCGAAGATTGTTTGATAGTTCGATGGGTTTAAAATTTCACCAAAGATACCATCCGGTCTAAAGATTTCACCATAGTAAATAGCAAATGCTGCTGCAATTAATGTACCAAAGACAGTACCTGCAATTGCACCTTCCCAAGATTTCTTTGGACTAATTCTTGGAGCCAATTTATGTTTTCCAAATGCCATACCAAAGAAATATGCAAAGATATCCGTTGTCGTTGAAATTAATAGAACGTAAACAATAAATCTAACCCCTAAGAAACGTAGGAGTACAATCGATGCTGCACCTAAACCAACATAGTTAATGATGGTTAAAGCTTTACCAATATCAGCTCCTGTAAACTCATCGACGAATACCATCATGGCTAAAAGTGTTAAAGTGACCACACCAATAACAACAACTGGATTAATTCGAATTGTAATTAAGTGGAAATCTGGTAAAGTGATTGGATTCAATGGTTCTACTAAACCACCAACGTTCATATAAGTCAAGATTGTCAGAATAACAATCGTTATTTTGACACCAAGATGCATTTTCTTCTCTTTTTCAAACATGGATAGCATTTCAAATGCACCAATAATAACAAATGCAAAAACAAGCACTTGGAAAATATTAAAAGCAATCGGATGGTTAATAACTGTAACCGGAATTAAAAGTGTGATTAAAATCAGTGCGGTTATAATTCTTTGTTTCAAGCTTTAACTCCCCCAAAACGTCGGTTACGTTTTGTATAATTTTTAATTGCTTTATATAAATCTTTTTTACCGAATTGTGGCCAGTACTTTTTAACAAATAAAAGTTCTGCGTAAGCAGCTTGCCACAACATAAAGTTCGACAGACGATATTCGCCACCTGTGCGAATGAGTAAATCGACTTTTTCTTTAATCATCAGTTCATTATTAAAAGCAGTTTCTGTAAATTCTTTGGTGTTTTTCATCGCTTCTAACATTTCATAATAACTACCATAGTCAAAACAAATATTTAAAATTAAACCTGTATGGTCTTTTGTTAAGTCTTCAATCTTATTAAAGACATTTAGTAAGTCTTTAGGAATTCGGTCCTTACGACCTTTGATTTGAATTTTAATTGTAGATGTTTTGAATTTTTCTAAATTTTCATTTAACATCTCAGCTGGTTTCGTCATTAAGTAGTCGACTTCTTCTTGAGGTCGTTTCCAATTTTCAGTTGAAAATGCATAGACAGAAAGTATTTTAATCCCCATCTCGTTTGCAGCATTTGCAACCTTGACCAAGTTTAAGCCACCTTGATAGTGACCAACGGATCTTGGTAATCCTCTTAATTTAGCCCAACGGCCATTGCCATCTAAAATGATAGCGACATGCTCTGGTATATTTTTAAGCGGCTTCATGAATGTCCCTTTCTTTATAGGCTCCCCTTTTATTATACCGAAATAACCCATCCGTATGACTCTTTTATATCACCATATTGTATGGATTGTAAAAGTTTAAATAATTTATGTAATTTTTCATATGATTTGAATTTATAAGAAATTTCTTCGTGTTTGACTTCACTGACAGGTGTAATGACAGCAGCTGTACCACATGCACCAAGCTCATCAAAGGTTGCAAGTTCAGTTAAATCAATTGCACGAACTTCAACTTCCATATTTAAAAAATCTTTAGCTAATACTTGCAAAGTATTATTTGTAATCGATGGTAAAACTGAATTTGATTGAGGCGTAATGAATTTTTCACCTTTAATCGCAACCACATTTGTCGCTCCAGTTTCATCAATTCTTGTATGTGTTTTTGGATCTAGATACAAACAGTCATCAAAGCCATCTAATTTCGCAAGATGTTTTGGATAAAGACTTGCTGCATAATTCGCACCTGCTTTAACATTGCCAAGTCCATTCGGTGCAGCACGGTCATATTTAGATGTTTGTAGTCTAATTGTAGAAAAACCATCTTTAAAGTAACTTCCAACAGGTGTTGCAACAACACCAAATAAGTATTCAGAAGATGGACGTACACCCATTGTTGTTTCAATACCAATCACAAACGGTCGAATGTATAAAGAACCACGTGATTCATAACTTGGAATTAAATCTCTGTTAGCATCAACTATTTTTTTAATTGCATCAAAAAATAAATCCTTTGGAACTGGTGGCATCATCATTCTTTCGCATGAATGTATCATTCTTTGATGGTTTTGATCCGGCCTAAATAGTAAGGTTCTTCCATCTTTAGCGCGATATGCTTTTAAACCTTCAAAGATACTTTGACCGTATTGAAGTGCTGTCGCAAGTGCTGAGATTTGAATATTCAAATCATCACTTAAACGACCTTCATCCCATTTACCATCTTTGTAGTAAGCAAAGAAAGTTTTATTTGTTCCATGATACTTAAAGCCCTCTACCATAGTATCCACCCCCAATTTGTAAACAATTATACCACATGAAAAAAAAATACGTTGGGTATAATACCCAACGCATTGTTTACAAATAAAACCTTAAGTTTTTGGTTTAACTTATTCTGCTAAGAATACAAGTTTGTTTTCTAGGAGAATTGTAATGAAGTCAATGAAACCAAGAATCCATCCGAAGAATACATAAACAACTGCGCCTAAGTAGTTCTTTTTAACGATTCTGTGGATAACACCTAACCACCAGTTAACACCTGGAATGATTGATAGAATAATTGAAACTATCCAATCAGTCCCAAACCAATAACCTTTACCGCTTCTTGAAGCCATATTTAAAACCCCTTTCCTCTTAATCTTTTTTTTATTAAATCGTTAAGAGCTCATCAGATTTAGATTTAGTGTGTTCGTCGATGACTTTGATATATTTATCAGTTAAAGCTTGGACATCTTCTAAATAGCCTTTTTCAGAATCTTCAGGAAGACCCAATTTCTTTAAATCATCGTTACCATCACGGCGTACGTTACGGACTGCAATCTTTCCGGTTTCAGAAAGTTTTTCAACTTCTTTTACAAGTTGACGACGACGTTCCTCTGTAAGAGGTGGTAACATTAAACGAATGCCCACACCATCATTTCTAGGTGGTAATTCTAAACTAGAAGTGTTAATCGCATGTTCAATATCTTTTAATATTGATTTATCAAATGGTTTGATATAGAGTTGTTGAGCTTCTGGTACTGAAATTGCAGCCACTTGCTTAAGTGGTGTTTCAACACCATAGTAGTTCACTGTGATACGATCAAGTAAACTTGGATTCGCACGACCTGTACGAATGCTTGAGAATTGATGGTCAAGAGCGAGTACCGCTTTTTCCATCTTTTCTTCGATTTCTAATAACAGCATATCTGCTTGTTCATTCATATTTACACCCCGTTTGATACGATGGTTCCAATATCTTCTTTCATAACTGCACGGACAATATTACCTTTGATGTTCATATTGAACACTAAAATTTCGATATGATTGTCTTTACATAATGAAGCAGCAGTGGAATCCATAATTTGTAGATTTTGTTCTAAAACTTCTTGATGGGTAATGCGTTTAATTAATTTAGCATCTGCAAACTTCTTAGGGTCTTTAGTGTAAACACCATCGACACCATTTTTTGCCATTAGAATGACATCACAAGCAAGTTCAGCAGCACGAAGTGCGGCTGTTGTGTCAGTTGAGAAGTAAGGTGAACCCGTACCTCCTGATAAAATAATGACACGTCCTTTTTCTAAATGTCTTAATGCACGTCTTCTAATGTACGGTTCTGCAACTGCGCTTGTAGGAAGTGCGGTCATCACTCTGGTAGCAACCCCTACGCCCTCTAAGGCATCTTGAAGTGCTAAACCATTCATAATCGTTCCAAGCATACCCATATAGTCTGCTTGTGCACGATCCATACCTAATTCCTCACCGGTTTTACCACGCCAAAGGTTACCTGCACCAACAACCACACATACTTCGACACCTGAGTCTCTTAATGCTTTGATTTCTAATGCAATTTCTTTAACGGTTTTTGGATCAATGCCATAAATTCCTTGACCTTTTAATGCTTCACCTGATAGCTTGAGTATGACACGTCGGTACATGTGATGTCCCTCCCTAGGAATAGAATAATTATTTAACTTGAGCCATTACTTCTGCTGCGAAGTCAGTTTCTTGTTTTTCAATACCCTCACCAACTTCTAATCTTACATAAGAAATGATGTCGTTTGAATTATTCTTTAAGTATTGTGATACTTTAATTGAAGGATCTTTTACGAATGCTTGATCAAGTAAAACAAATTCTTGTAAAGTCTTAGAAAGTTTACCTTGTAAGATACCTTCTAATACTTTTTCTGGTTTACCAGCTAAACTTGCATCTTGAGCCATTAATTCTTTAATGATATGTGTTTCATGTTCAACAGTTTGTTGATCAACATCTGCTCTTGATAAGAATCTTGGGTTGAATACACAAACGTGCATAGCAACATCTTTAGCAACTGCAGCATCTTCTTTAGCTGTAATTGTTAAGACTGAAATCTTACCACCCATGTGTTTGTATGAACCGAAACCTTGGTTTGATTCTTTAGTTACTCTAACTACACGGCGTAAAGAAATCTTTTCACCGATTGTTGCAGTAGCTGTTAATAACATTTGTTCAACAGTTGCACCATCTTTTATTAAAGCAAGTGCTTCTTCTGTTGATTTTGCATTTGAATTTAAAATAATTTGTCCAATTTCTTCAAGTAAAGCTAGGAATTTTTCATTTTTAGCAACGAAGTCAGTTTCTGAGTTTAATTCAAATAAAATTGCTTCATTACCGTTGATTAATACGTTAGTTAAACCTTCTGCTGCAATACGATCTGCTTTTTTAGCAGCCTTTGCAATACCTTTTTCTCTTAGGTAGTCGATTGCTTTTTCGACATCACCTTGAGTTTCTTCTAATGCTTTTTTGCAATCAAGCATACCAGCACCAGTTCTATCTCTTAATTCTTTGACCATAGCGGCTGTAACGACCATTGTTATGTTCTCCTTTTAGTTCATCATTTTTATTATACATTTTTTTTATTTTATTTCAAAATAAAGGGATGATTTATTCATCCCCTTTAAATTACTTAGTTAATGCTTCAATTAATTCAGCTTTTTTAAGATCAGCGTATCCTGCAATACCTTTAGCTTTTGCAAGTTCTCTTAACTCAGCTACTTTTAAAGTATTTAAATCAGGGTTTTCTTGTTTTGCTTCAGCTTTTGGAGCTTCTTGTTGTGGAGCTTGTTTCTTAAATTCTGGTTTCTTGAAGTTTCTATTTTTGTTTCTGTTGTCTCTTTCGCCACGAACGTCAGCATCAGCTGGCACTTCGAAAGCTGCATCTTCTTCATCAGCAAATTTTTCAACTACACCACCTTGAGCTTCAATAACGGCATTAGCCATTACCCAAGTGATTAATTTAACAGCACGGATTGCATCATCGTTAGCTGGAATAATGTAGTCTACTAAATCAGGGTCACAGTTAGTATCAACGATACCAAATACTGGAATACCTAATTTACGAGCTTCTAAAACTGCGATTTCTTCAGTTCTTGGATCTACAACGTATAACGCTTGTGGTAAACGTTGCATATCTTTAATACCACCTAAGAATTTTTCTAAGCGTGCTCTAGTTTTTAATAAACCTGCAACTTCTTTCTTAGGTAATTTAGCCCATACGCCAGCTTCTTCTTGAGCGTATAAGTCTTGTAATAATTTAATACGTTTGCGGATTGTCTTGAAGTTTGTTAAAGTTCCGCCTAACCATCTGTGGTCAACGAAGAATTGACCTGAACGGATTGCTTCTTCTCTAACCGCTTCTGTTGCTTGTTTTTTGGTACCAACGAATAATACGTTACCACCAGCAGCTACGATGTCGTATAATGCTGCGTAAGATTTTTCGATTTCAACTGCAGTTTTCTTTAAGTCGATAATGTGAATATCTTTTCTTGCAGTGAAAATGTATGGAGCCATTTTAGGATTCCATCTTCTTGTTTGGTGTCCGAAATGTACACCAGACTCGAGTAATTGTTTCATTGAAACTACTGCCATTATTTTTTCCTCCGATTTTAGTTTTTTTCCTCTGAATAACTCATACCTTTGCCACTACTTACGTAGCACCTGACATTGGAAGCATTACTCATGTGTATTTAACAGCCTCTATAATATATCACAAGGCATATATTTTTGCAATACTTATAAAGTATTTTTACACTTTACCATTAATATATGTTTTTACTTCATCAATATGGATTGCAAAATTGTATAGTTGGAGGTCAGTTTCTTCATCATACATTGGATATGAATACGCATTAATACCAACGAGTTGACCATAAGCATTAATTAAGGCACCACCTGAATTACCAGGATTAATTGGTGCAGTATGCATAATCACCCATGCATCAAAACCATCTTCTGTGTAGTCGTTTAATTTCGCATAAGAGATAACCCCTTGAGTCACAATGTCTTCAAACCAAACAGGTGAACCAACTGCATAAACAAATTGTCCTTTTTTAATATCCGAACCATTCGCCATTGTAATCACAGGTAATTGATCAGTTGTTGTGAATTTAAGAATTGCTAATTCTTTACCTAAAAGCTCATGAACTTTAGTCACACCAGAATACATCTTCTTTGTAGAACCATTAAACACCGTGATTCTAAAGTTTGAAGAAATTGTACCTTCTGTAACGTGATGGTTTGTTAAGACATAGTATGTGTTATCAATCTTTTGATAAATCACACCAGAACCACCAGATCCTTCCCATGGTCCACCAACAATATCAATCATGACAACTGATCTGTTGACTGAAGCAATCATTTGTTGTTGACCTTGATCAACTAAGTGTAAAATCTCTGATGCAGATAACCCTTGTAAATCAACTAAACTATTAATTAATTCAGCATTGTTTGTTAACCATTCAGTTAAATATTCATCTGAAATCTCAGTGTCGTTTTCAATCCATTTAGCATAAAGGGTTAAATCTGATTGAGAACCGCTATTGAAAGCCATTGGATAGATAAATTCACTATCTAAATACCATCCACCAAATGCATAATTTTCCTTAGATAATTTTTGTTCAGGTAAAAAGAATTTTCCACCATCGACTTCTTGTTCAAAAGCAATCATACCTTCTGAAATATAGGTGATATTTACCTTACTTAAAAGTGGTGCTTCACTACATCCTGCTAATACCATGGCAGCAAATGCTACCACCATTAAAAATACTTTTTTCATTTTTTCCTCACTATTTTTTAAACCTAATTTATTTACCTGAACTACCAAATCCGCCTAATCTTTCACCAGCTACAACATCATCGTCTGTCGTGTAAAACTTATGAAAAATACCTTGTGCAATTCGGTCACCTTTTTTAAGGTGGACAACTTCTTTACCAAAGTTAAGAATTGGAATTAATAAATGACCTTCATTGTCTTTATTGTTGTAGTAATCACTATCAACTACACCAACTGCATTTGACATAATCAAATTAAGTTTAATGCCTAATGATGATCTTGGATATACAAAGAGTGCCTCATCTTCAGGCATTGTGACTTTAAGTCCTGTTGGAACTTTAACAATTTGACCTGGTGCGATTGTGATATCTTCAGCAGTTTCAATATCATAACCTGCTGAATGTTTTGTTGCACGGCGTGGTATGTTGATGTATTTATCTTTATATGCTTCAATGATTTCAAATTTACGCATCGTTTAACCCCTTTAAATAATCTTTTAATTTTTCAAGTACTATCATCTCACGTGGTAAGACTGTTTTCATACCCTTATGATGATGATATGTGTTTATGGCATGTAGATTTTGTTTGATTGCTTCATCAATTGTGACCCAAGTTGGTTCAACACCGTGCATTTTTTCACGTTCCATTAAGTTTTGTTCACCAATTGCATCAATCTCTACAAAGTAATAATACGATGTTTGTAGATAAACAGAATCTGTCATATTTATACCAAATCGTTTTTCTTCAATATATCCAAATGGTTTCATATTAAAGATTTCTTTGGCACCTAATTCTTCATTTAACTCACGTAGAAGTGAGTCATAATGTGTTTCACCCAACTTTGCACCACCACCTGGAAATGTAAAGTCTAAAAACTGTTTAGAATAAACCATTAGAATTTTATTATCTTTTACGATAATACCACGAACAGTTTCTCTTTTTTTAGTGATTGTTAAATTTTCTGTACCATCTTCAATGATAATATCACTTATTTTTTTCATTGTTGATCATCCTTGGATGTGTGTTTTTATATTTTTCTTTTAATACTTCACTCGATACATGGGTATAAACTTGTGTTGATTTAAGATGGGTGTGTCCAAGTAATTCTTGAACAACTCTTAAATCTGCTCCATGATTCAGTAATGTGGTTGCGAATGCGTGACGCAACATATGTGGATGAATCTTATAAGTTTCACCACTTTGTTTAATGATGTCATTCAAAATAACACGTAGTCCACGCTCTGTTAATGGTGTACCTTTATAATTAATTAACAGTTTCTTTTGAAAGGTGTCATCACCTTTAGCAAGTAAACTGACTCTTGTATAAGATAAATAATGTTTAAGTGTCTCAGCAAGTTTGTCATGGATTGGTACATAACGGTCTTTAGAACCTTTTCCATGAACTAAAATTTGACCACTAGATAAATAAATATCACCGATTTCAAGTCCAACAATTTCACTTGCTCGAAGTCCACAACTATAAAGTAAATCTAAGATTAAATAATTTCTAAATCCTAATGGTTTATCTTTTTGGATTGAGTTAAATAAATAGTTAATCGCATCATCATCAATCGTATGTGGTAACTTTTTAGGAATTTTAGGTGTTTTAACCGTAAGAAAAATGTTGACATCAATTAGGTTTCTGTCAACTAAGAATTGATAGAAATGCTTGAGTCCTGAAATCTTTCTTGCGATTGTTTTTTTACTAAAGTTTTGATTATCTAAATAAGAAATAAAATTTCTTGCTAAACGTTCACGTCTTGCATCGAGTAAATCTTTAGCTAATCCTTCATTCATTAAAAAGTTTTTGAATGATTCAATGTCATTCAAATAACTCTTGACCGTGTCTAACGAATAATTCTTTTCAACAAGAAGATAATCTTTATAGAGATTCTCTACCATGTTTATGATATATTCGCCTTAATATATGCTTCTAAAGCAGAAATTGCACGGTCATGATAAAACTGTTTACGATCTTGTTTTTTAGCTCTAATTTCATCAAGTAATCCAAAATTTGCATTCATTGGAACGAATGTATGATGATAACTTGATACATAAAGTGCCATAGCTCCCATCATAGAATCTTTAGGTAATGGTTCAAATTCTCCTTTAGTAATCAGTTGATGCATTGAAATTGCAGCTGTAATACCTGACGATGCGGATTCAACATATCCTTCAACACCTGAGACTTGTCCTGCAAAAAACCATTTTGGAACTTGCTTAACTTGATAACCATTTTGTAGTACTTTTGGTCCTTCAATGTAACTATTTCTATGAATAACACCATAACGTAAGATTTCAGCATTTTCTAATCCTGGAATCATTTGAATTAATCGTTTTTGGTCTCCCCATTTTAGTGATGTTTGGAAGCCAACCATGTTATACATTGTTTTATTTGCATCATCTTGACGTAATTGAACAACTGCATATGGCATAGTACCATCTGGCTTTTCAAGTCCAACTGGTTTTAGTGGTCCAAATAAAAGTGTATCTTTCCCACGAAACGCCATTTCTTCAACTGGCATACAACCTTCAAAAACATTATGTTCAAAGTCTTTAGGTTGAACTTTTTCTGCAGACATTAAAGCCTCATAAAAAGCATCATACTCTTCTTTTGACATTGGACAGTTTAAATAAGCTGCTTCACCTTTATCGTAACGACTCTTTAAATACGCTTTTGACATGTCAATTGAATCTGCTGCAATAATTGGTGCAACAGCATCAAAGAAATGAAGCGAATCTTGATCTAATTTCTTTCTTATAAATTCTGAGAGTTTATCAGAAATTAATGGACCAGTAGCAATAATAACATAATCATCTTCGCTAATTTCTGTCACTTCTTCATTTACAATTTCAATATTTGGATGTTTCTTAATTTCTTCTGTAATATATTCAGAAAAACCTACTCTATCAACTGCTAAAGAACTACCTGCTGGTAGGCTATGCATTCTACCACTCTTCATAACGAGGGATCCTAACATAGTCATTTCTTCTTTTAATAATCCAACTGCATTCAATGGATCATCACTTCTAAATGAGTTTGAACATACAAGTTCAGCAAAATTACCTGTCACATGGGCAGGAGTCATTTTAATCGGTCTCATTTCATACAATTTAACTTTTAAACCTTTATTCGCAAGATACCAAGCAGCTTCGCTGCCTGCTAAACCTGCACCTATAATTTTTATCATAATTTCACCAGTTCAATTATAACATGTTAGAACCTTTAGCGTGCAAAATGGGTTTTAAAAAGTTATAATATTACAGAAAGGAGAACTCTCATGAAAATTAAATTATATCTACATGAATTTATTGGTACATTTGTACTCGTTTTAGTTGGTTGTGGTGCTGGTGTTGTATCTGGTTTCCTAACTAACATCGGATTAGCATTCGGTTTAATCCTTATGGCAATGATCTATGTTTTTGGGGCATCTTCAGGTGCACACTTTAACCCAGCAGTATCATTTGCTATGGCATTATCAAAAAGATTATCTTGGAAGGATTTTGCATTCTATAGCTTATTCCAAGTATTAGGAGGTATTGTTGCAAGCTTAGTCTTAGTTGGTTTCCTCGGTGCGAACACTTCACTTGCTTCAAATACATTTACACTACCTTCAGCATCTGGTCAAATGGCTTATTTAATTGGTACTTTAGTTGAAATCTTTGTAACATTTATCTTTATAACAGTCATCTTAAAAGTATCTAAAGATAAAAACTTATCTTCAGTTGCAGGTTTAATTATCGGTTTAACACTTGCTGCCTTAATTTACATGTCAGGTCCATTAACAAATGCATCATTAAACCCTGCACGTTCAATCGGCCCAGCATTATTCTCAGCAAACCCTGCTGCATTACCTCAATTATTCTTCTTTATTTTAGGTCCAATGCTCGGTGGTTTACTTGCTGCAATTGCACAACCTTTAATCTCAAATTCAGAAGCAGCTTAAATTAAGCTAACAAAAAAGCACTAGCTCGAATTAGTTCGCTCTAGTGCTTTTTTTCTTTGCCTAATTTTCTTTAATTGTGACTTTACCAATAAAGTCAGTATAAACTGGTTCTAATCTTTGATTGGTAAAGTATGTTACTGCTGTAATAATCACCGTGTTTACTGGTAACATATAAAGTCTAAGTGGTAAGAATAGTCCCACCCTTGCAAAAGATGCATCAATATTTCCATCTGTCCAAACGTATGTTCCTACAAAATCTGCAAGACTTGAGCAGAATGTTGCAAAAAGATGTGAAACAAGGACAGCAATCCCTATTCTTGCCCAACCTGAATTGCGTCGTGCAATTAAATAAGGAATTACACCCCACATCACAGCTTGAAGTGCATAGATCGGATCATATGTAAAACCACCCGAGTTTGAGTAAAATCCAATCAGGTCGGACATAAATCCCATAACCGCTCCATAATGCGGTCCTAAAACAAGCGAACCTATCACAAGTGGAATTGCATAATATGGTAATCCAAATTGGATGTTCGCAGGAATGATTGATTTAAACATAATATCTAAAACAATTGATAAAGCAGTCAAAGTTGCTGCTAATGTAAGTTTTCTTAATTCTTTTTGAATCATATAAAAAGACCCCCTTAACAAGAGATCCACTTTAAATACAGCGGATGCGAAGATATACCGCCAGATTTCTCTGTTCGTTCTACTGATCTTTCCCGTCAGTAGACACTTAACGCATATCCCCTACTCTGTTTCCTTTAATTATAATCTATTTAATCTCCCAATCGATGGGTTTTACATTATGATTTATTAAAAAGTCATTTGTTTTTGAAAATGGTTTTGAACCAAAGAATCCTCGATAACTGGAAAGCGGCGATGGATGAGGTGATTCAATGATTAAATGTTTTTTATTTGTTAAATACTTTTTAAAACTTTGAGCGTGTGAGCCCCAAAGTATAAAGACAATCGGTTGATCAAGTTCATTTATAAATTTAATCACTTCTAATGTAAATACTTCCCAACCTTTTCCTTTATGAGATAAAGGTTTATGTGCTTCAACAGTTAAAATCGTGTTTAAAAGTAGGACACCTTGACATGCCCAGGAAGAAAGGTCACCTTTTTTTGATTTAGGAATCCCTAAATCATCAGCTAGTTCTTGATAAATATTATGCAAACTTGGTGGTAGTTTTTCACAAAGTACAGAAAAACTTAACCCATGTGCTTGGTTTTCACCGTGATATGGGTCTTGACCAATTAATACAACTTTCAAGTTTTCAATAGGTGTCATTTTAAAGCAATTAAGACGGTCTTCTTTTTTAGGATAGATCGTCTTATCATTATCTTCATTCTTTAAAAATTCTACCAAGGATTGAAAGTATGGTTTCTTAAGTTCAGCTTCAATTAAAGCTTCCCAAGTCATCAATTATCCTCTTTATTTTCTTCAACTTCTTCTGATTCTAAATCTTCTATTTGTTCTTTCTCTGACTCTTGTGTTTGAACTTCTTGTTCATCAACTGATGCTTTGTTTTGTGATTCATTTTCGAGTTTTTTATTTTCTGCTTTCATACTCTTTACGAGGTAATAGATTGCAATAAAGACTCCAAAATTAATCGCAACAATTGTAAGTCCAATTGGTGTTGTAAATAAGAATGTAACAAAGCCGATAAATTGATTTGACTTAATTGTTAACACATGGACACCAAGTAGGTCATCAACAGTTAAATTGTAAATTTGACCTGGACCTTTTTTCCATTCGTCATAGATTTTATCTTCTTTATCATGTTGAGAATGTGGATAAGTTAAGATATAACCTTCTTCAGTAAAACCACCAAAGTGGTGTGTAACCACATCTTTTGAATACGCATTATTATGCCAGAACCAAGTTTCAAAGACGATGATATCACCTTCTACTAAATTTTCCGGGTCATTCTTTCTAACGACAACGATATAATCATCGACCATAATCACGGGTTCCATGGAGTCTGAAACGACTCGGTACCAGCCAAATCCTGCAACTTTAACGAGTCCTTGAGGGATAAACAAAGAAACTGCAATAATAAATATCAGCAGTCCAATGAATACGTAATATAAGGTATTTTTTAAGTAGTACCAAAAACCTTTATTTTGCAAAATTCAACCTCTTAGATGTTTTTCTTAATCAGTTTTAATCTAATGAACTCTTCACGTTCGTGTTCTTCTAAAACTTCAGTGATTGATTTAATCTTAGTCTCAATTTCAGGAATCACGATATTTTTTAACGCATTATAGCGTGTTCTACTTTTACGGATTGCATCCGCTAAGCGATATGCAGATGCATCTATTTCAGCAAGTTTAATTGTTAAATCTCTTGCTTCACCAAACATACGATATGCATAGTCAAACTTAGAGTTTGTAGATTTAAGTCCGTAAGATAGACGAATTCTTGCTTTTTCGTAATTAATAATTGGAAGGTCAACCCCCATCACAGAACGGTAAGATAGTTTAATGTTCTTATCAACAGGAATTGCTTTTGCGATTTCACCCACGATACCTAATGTAATGTTTGCATCTTGCAATGCTAAATACGCTCTTTGATAAGTTTCTTCGATTTGTTTTCTAATCACAGAAACTTCACTTAAGAGTGTAAGCATTTCTTGAATCAACGTATTCTTCTTACGTTCCATTAAGTTTTCACCAGTACGTGCTAATGTATAAGATTTCTTTAAACTTAACAATGCACCTTTGGTTGGGGCTAAATCTCCTAACACTTGTTACACCTTTCCAATAATACGATCAACTAAATTTTCGTGTTGTAATTTAAATTTCTTGATTGATTTTTCAGAATCAATATATTTATTGATGTCTGATTCTTTAAGACGTGTTAATTCTGATTTTGGTAAGATTGAAAGTAATTCCCATCCTAAATCAAGTGTTTCATCAAGTGTTCTTGAAGTTTCCCCTTGATTTAAGAAATGATTTTCAAATAATTTACCAAATAACATAAATTTCTTATCAACTTCAGAAAGTTCATCCTCACCAACAACAGAAGCAAGTGCTTTAACTTCACCGACCTTTGCGTATGATGCAAAGAGTTGATTAGATAGTGCAGAGTGATCTTCTCTTGTGAAATCTTTACCAATACCATCTTTCATTAAACGTGATAGTGATGGCAAGATATCAATTGGTGGGAAAATACCTTTTTGTTTAAGTGATTTTTCAAGTACGATTTGACCTTCTGTAATATATCCCGTTAAGTCAGGAACTGGATGGGTAATGTCTTCATTTGGCATCGTAAGAATTGGAATCTGTGTCACAGATCCTTTTTTACCATGTAACATACCAGCTCTTTCATAAAGGTTTGAAAGGTCTGAGTATAAATAACCTGGATAACCTTTACGTCCTGGAATTTCACCTTTTGAAGATGAGAATTCACGGAGTGCTTCACAGTAAGCAGTCATATCCGTCATAATGACAAGTACGTGATAGCCTAATTCAAATGCTAAATATTCAGCAGTTGTTAAGGCACAACGTGGTGTTAAAATACGTTCAATAATTGGATCGTTTGCTAGGTTTAAGAACATAACAACACGGTCCATAACGTGTGAAGATTCAAATTCTGTTCTAAAGTATTTCGCAACATCGTGTTTAACACCCATCGCTGCAAAAACAACACAGAATTTTTCATCTTTACTATCTGCAATCTTAGCATGTTTGACAAGCTGAGTTGCAAGCTCATTATGTGTTAGGCCGGTTGCAGTAAAGATTGGTAATTTTTGTCCTCTAATTAATGTTGTTAAAGCATCAATAGCAGAAATACCTGTATGGATATAGTTTCTTGGATATACACGGCTAACTGGGTTAAATGGTAGACCATTAATGTCGAGTTGTTTTTCTGAAAAAACTGGACCTAAATCATCAATTGGTAAACCAGCACCATTAAAGGTACGACCTAAAACTTCTTTGGATAAACCCATCATCAGTGGTTTACCTAAAAATTTAGTCTTAGTTTTAGTTAAACGCATTTCATCGGTTCCTTCAAATACTTGGATAGCAACTCGATCACCATCAATATGAATGACGCGACCATGTCTAGTTTCGCCATTTTCTAATTTGATTTCAACAGTTTCTTCATATCCAACATTTGAAACACCTTCTAAAAAGATGAGGGGACCGTTAATTGCTTTTAAACCTACATATTGTAAACTCATAACTTTTCCTCCTCTTTAGAATATTGATTCAATCGTTTGAGTGATTTTTTCTTTTAAGTCTTCAAACTTTTCAAGTTCACTATTTTTGATTGTGTATTTCATTTGGATGACTTCATCAAAAATACCTGATCCGATAATAAGTGATAAAGCGCGTCCTTTATTAATAAATTTAAATGCTGCTTCATGTAGATGTAAGATAACTTCCATCATCTTTAATTGTTTTTGAAGTGGCACATAAGTATCTTCATCATCAAATGCGTTTTGTTGTAAGAATCCGAAACGAATGACTTTACCGATTTCAATAATTAATCTTTGATCATCGGGAAGTACATCGCTACCAATTAATTTAACAACTTCCATTAGAGCTGTTTCTTCTGAAAGAATCGCTTTAATTTGTTTTGAATATTTCATGAATTTTGGATCAACTTGATTATCAAACCAACTTAATAGGTCATAGAAATATTCTGAATATGATTGGTTCCAGTTAATGGCTGCATAGTGTCTTTGATAAGCAAGTGCTTTATCAAGTGCCCAGAAGCATCTCACAAAACGTTTAGTATTCTGTGTCACTGGTTCTGAGAAGTCAGAACCTTGAGGTGATACTGCACCAATAATTGTTACTGATCCATTTGTATGATTTAAGTTTTCAACATAACCTGCACGTTCATAGAATTGAGAAATTCTTGAAGGTAGGTATGCAGGGAAACCTTCTTCTGCAGGCATTTCTTCTAAACGTCCTGAAATTTCTCTTAACGCTTCTGCCCAACGAGAGGTTGAGTCAGCCATAATCGCAACATGATAACCCATATCGCGGTAATATTCAGCAATTGTAAGCCCTGTATAAATAGATGCTTCACGTGCTGCAACTGGCATGTTTGAAGTGTTTGCAATTAAAATTGTACGATCCATTAAAGATTGTTTCGTTCTTGGGTCAATTAATGCACGGAATTCTTCTAGAACTTGTGTCATTTCATTACCACGTTCACCACAACCAATATAAACAATAATATCTGCATCACTCCATTTAGCGAATTGGTGTTGTAACATTGTTTTACCTGTACCAAATCCACCAGGGATTGCTGCTGTACCACCTTTTGCGATTGGGAAGAGTGCATCAATGACTCTTTGACCAGTAATCAGTGGGATATCAAGTGTGAGTTGTTCTTTAATTGGACGTTGTTTTTTAATTGGCCATTCTTGTTTTAAAGTAAGTGCTTTAATACCATTTTCTGTTTCAAGTTCTAAAACGACTTCGTTTACAGTATAAAGACCATCAGGTTTAACTGATTTAACTTTACCTTTTGTGTTTGGAGGTATCATCATTTTATGTGCAATTGATTTTGTTTCTTGTGTAATTGCAAAAATGCTACCAGCCTTTAAGTATTCGCCTTGTTTAACTTGGAATTTAACATCCCATTTTTTATCTAAATCAAGTGCGGAAACTTCACTACCTGCTTCAATAAATGAACCAGTTTGTTCTTCCATTTTTAAAAGTGGTCTTTGAACACCATCAAAAATATTAGACATTAAACCAGGTCCTAATGTCACTGAAACGAGATTACCAGTAGGGTAAACTAAATCACCCATTTTTAATCCTGTAGTTGTTTCATATACTTGGATGACAGTTTCTTCATGTGAAATGGAGATAACTTCACCCATTAATTTGTTAGGCCCAACAAATACTTTCTCAAGCATTAAAAATTGGTTTGAGTTTTTAACCTTTACGACTGGACCATTAATTGAATGAATACGATTTTCCATAAAAGACCTTCTTTACTCTGTAAACCATTTTGCAGTATGGTAGAAATGTTCTTTTGCAGCTTCAAGATTAGAAACAAGCGTTTCAACCACGAAGGCATTTTGATCTTTCTTATGTAAAACAAATCCTGCAAGAATGTCGTTATTTACAATAACTTTTAATTGTTTAGGTACTAAGTTTAAGTCTTTTTCATTCACTGCGATTTCTGCAAAATCTGCAATGTTATATTTAGAAAGTTTAGATTTAAACCAATTTGGATATGCTTTAGTGTCTCTAAAGTTTTTGATTTTATCAAATAATTCATTAAATAATGTATCAAGTAAGTGTGCTCTTTTTTGCATGACTAAAAGGTCGAGTTCTCTTTGACGTGATGCTAAAGTTTCTTGATATTTTTTTGTAATATCACGTGTTTTAGCTTTCACAACATCATCGTACTCTTCTGCAAGTTCTTTTTGAATAGATGCTTGAGCTTCTTGTTTGAGTTTTTCAATTTCTGCTTTTAGGGCTTCTATTTCTTGTTTAGATTCACGTTCAATTGCTTTTTTAAAATAAGCACCTAAATCTTCATAATTTGTAATGTTCATAACACACCTCTATAATTTAACGCCAATTGCTTTAGACACATAGGCATCGATGGATTGACCGGTCTTAGATGAACCATGACGGTCTGGAATTTCTACAATCATTGGTTGGACATTTCGAAGTTTAAGTTCTGAGATCACATGTGGTACCATTTCAACAAGTTTTGTTGTAATAAGGACAATTGCCACTTCTTTGTCTTGCATGACTAAAGAAAGCTTTTCTAAAAGCTCACTTTTTTCGTGGACAATCACACCTTCAATACCAACAAGTCGCATCCCCACAAGGGTATCGACATTGTCACTCAAAAGATAAAACTTCATTTATTTCTCCTATTAACCAATGGTTGGAATGTTATTGATGATAAGAATTGAGATTAATAAACCGTAGATAGCAACCCCTTCGCCTAACGCAACGAAGATCAGTGATTTACCTAAGTTTTTAGGGTTTTCAGAAATCGCACCAATAGCTGCTGGGGCTGCTGCTGCAACGGCAATACCTGCACCAAGTGCAGATGCACCAGTTGAAATTGCGGCACCTAAATAACCAAAAGCTGCTGCTTGATAGAATAAGCCTGATTCTGCCATACCTGGGTCAGATACTTCTACCCCGAAAATGCCAGGTGTAACTAAAACTAATGCAAAGAAGAATGTTGCAAACATTGCGATGTGTGCAATAATTCTTTTCTTAGCTGATAATGCGGATACTTGACCTTTAAATACTGAGATTAAAGGTAATGCGATTAAAAATACGCCTAATACAATAACTGTTAATAAAATCCATTCCATATTACTTTTCCTCCTGTAGGGTTGGACTAAATATTATGCCACTACCGTCATAATAACGGGAGAACATTTCATAAAACTCTAATCTTAATACTTGAATACCTACAAGTAAGCCTTCAAGTCCTAATACGAATAAGTTACCAAGTGCCATAGCGACTAAGTTTTCGCCACCATTAGCAAGTGATTTAACAACTAACATTAATCCAGCATGTGATAGTACGAAACCACCAACACGAAGGAACGATAATGTATTTGTTACATAAGATAGGATAACTTCAAATAATTCGAAGAATCCTTCTAGGAAGAACCCACCAACACCATCTGGGAACATCTTCTCATGATGGAATTTTCTTTCAAGTGGTTCTTTCAAGAAAATCAAGATGATTGGAATCACAATTAATAATGGGATTGTAATGAAGTTGAAGATACCCGTGATACCTAACATCATTTCACAGACAATACCAATTAAGATAAATCCATAAACGAGAATACCTGAGATACCATTTGGTGAGCAAATTGCCAGTGCATATTCTTTATGTTTGAACTTAAACATTGTATTGACAATCATTGAAACAAGTAAGAATGCTGCACCAATGCCAACAGTACCTAAAAGTAATGTCATGGTGCTATCTGGATTCATTGGATGGAACGGTAAGAAATGTACACCAATGCTTTCATAGAAATGATGCATGATTTCTTCATTACCGAAGATTTCACCGTAAATCAGTCCGAAGAATGCACCAGAAATACCCATTCTAGTAACAATCGGTCCTAAACTCCACTTTTTGAACTTACCAAGTAAGAATCCAAAGAGTGCAAGTAACAACCCTTGTCCAACATCTCCAAACATAATACCAAACAGAATAGTGTATGAGATTGCTAAGAAGTTTGTTGGATCTACATCACCATAAGTTGGTGTGCCATACATATCAACAAACACTTGATAAGGTTTCGCAAACCAGTTATTAACAAGTTTTGTCGGTGGTTGGAAACGACCATCAGAATCTGCATCATCAACGTCAATTTCAAGTGTTTGGATATCACCAAAGTAATCTCTGAACTTTTCAACGTTCTTTTCTTCAATGAACCCTGAAATTGAAATACGATCACCTAAACCTACAACATGTTTTCTTGCTTCATACATTAAATATAAGAATTCAAGTTCACCTTTGATCACACCAAGTTTTTCTTGGTATTGTAATGCAAGGTTTCTAAGTTCTGCTCTTAATTGATCCATTGACTTTTCATTTTCTACAATGGTTTGTCTTAAAGATTCTTTTGCTTTTTCAGGTGTACCATGAACGAATTCTGGAATATAGATACGTTCGAAGTACATTGAAGTGAATAAATTATCGATTTCACGTTCGTATTCATTACTTGTTACATACATACACCAAAGTGATCTATGTGCCTTATCCTCATTAAACGGAATAAAGATAAATGGTTTTTGGTAGTAATATTTAATTCTTTCAACTGAATCAAATGGTAATTTACCAAAACGAAGTGAAATAAATTTTGCATTGAATAAATCATCAAATGATAAATCAAGGCTTTCTAAGTTTTCAATTTGTTTTAAAGCTTCTAAAATTTTTTCATTTTCTGTTTCTAACGCTTTAATACGTTTGAATTCAGAAGAGAATGCAGCATGAGAATCAACTAAATATTGATGCATGTCATCAATAGAGTCTTTAAGTTCTCTTGTTTTAACTGGTAGGAGTGAAAGTGCTAAATCACTTTCAATTTCTTTGATTTGCTCAATCAATTCAACTGTTGGGTTTTCACCTTCAAATGCAGTTGCTCCATGAACCGTTGAAACAATTCTACCAACATCAACTGGGTGGAAACCAGGGTAGTCGATAAAACGAGCTAGAACTTCATCTAACTTTTCTTTATCTGCGCTTAAGTTTACAAGTTTCATTTTTGCTATCATAGGAATCCCTCTAGTAAACCATCATCATTCGGATTTCTTCAGGTGAAACTTGATATCTAATACCTTCAATTAAATGTGTTAGATTTGAAACTTCTAACTCAGATAAAATCATGTAACCAAGATACACCTTAGCCGGATGCGATGCATAATACATTAGTTTTTTTGCGATATGATATCTTAAGTGGTCTCCAAAGTATTCTAGATAAGCTTGATCTTTGTCACCAATATATTGTCCAAATCCTGCTTCAATGATTCTTGTAAAGATGTCATTTGGATCTTTAATTGCAATAACTTCATCAAGTTTCTTTTGTAGAATTCTTGTTGATGGCACTAACATCAATCTGATTTCTTCATCTGGTACTTGGTAGAATTTCTTTAAACGATAAACTTTAATCATGTTTTCCATTTCAATTCTTGATTTGAAAACATCTTCAAGTTCTTGTTTTAATCTACCTTTGTAATTTGTTGCTATGTGTTGGAATGCGTAATTGTAGTAGTCCGCTTCGAATAAAGACTCAAACTCATAATATTTAAGATCTTGATTCTTAATATTTTCATAAGGCTTTAACATCTTTTGGTATTTTGTACCTTCAAGTGCTTCAACAAGTCCTTTTAAATTGGTTGTTTTAGCGATTTCGTTAAAGTCAATTTTAGAGTATCTATCAAAGTAAACTGGTAAATCAGCAACGACATCGTATACTTCATTTGAAATATAACTTCTAATCATTGCTAGTAAGACATTATGTTCTTGGTGAACTAACGATAGTTGATAAAATGATTTGTCATTCGTGGTTAAAAACTTGATGACTCGCATCATTTGGTCAAACTTTTGACGACGAATGAGTGATTCTAAACGACTTCTGTTCACTGCACTTTCTGGAATGCCTTGTAGAATTTCAGAATACGCAGGATGTTTTTTTAAATAAGATGTAATATCTGAAATCGTATTTTTCTTTAATAGTTCCTTATAATCATCTTCTCTTAAGTCGTTTGCGTGAATGGTTTTAATCTTTGTGATTAAGGCATTACCCACATACATCAAGAGGCGTCACCTTCTTTTGAAGATGATATAAACTCTAAAAGATCAGCTAACCAAGCATCTTTATGTTCTGCATAATATTTTTCGATGTTCGCAGTTTTACTTGCTGCTTTATCTTCAATATCTTTTAGACGCGCTTCATAACGAGCTTGAGCTTCTTCCTCAATTCTCTTGATTTCAGCTTCTAATGTTTTTTTGTGTGCTTTTGTCATTGATTGACGCATTTCTTTAATAGCCAAAAAGAGCTCTTCTTTCTCTTTTTTCAATAAAGAAATTTCAGCTTGAGCTTGTTTGTCTAATTCAATGACTTCTTGAATTAATTTTTTCATTTTTAGATGCCTTCTTTCAACTTAAACAAAGACAGTACTTTACTATCTAATAGTTTATCATATAATGATATTTATATCTATAAACGGAAACGCATAACCTTTGTTATTATAGTCCTCTATAAATTATTTTTCAAGGACATAATTTATGAAAATGTTTTAATATAGAGAAAACCCCGTGAATAAACACGGGGTTTTAAGTTTTTTAAATGAATTATTTGATTAATGAAGCAAGTTTAGTCATTGTTCTTACTAATTGAGCAGTATATGACATTTCATTGTCATACCATGACATAACTTTAACGAAGCGTGGGTTAGTCTTTAATACTTGAGTTGTGTTTGCATCGTAGATTGAACCGTAGTGAGTACCGATAACATCTGATGATACGATTGGATCTGCTTCATATTTTAATGTTTCGTTAGCTGCTGCTTTGAAAGCTGCATCGATTTCAGCTAATGTAACATCTTTCTTTAATTCAACTGTTAAGTCAACGATTGAACCAGTGATAGTTGGAACACGTAATGCAGTACCATCTAATTTACCTTTTAATTGAGGTAATACTAAACCGATAGCTGCAGCGGCACCTGTTGATGAAGGGATAATTGAAGCTGCTGCTGCACGTCCTCTTCTTGACATGATACCTTTCTTGTGTGGAACGTCCATTAATGATTGGTCATTAGTGTAAGCATGAACAGTTGTCATGAAACCTTGAACGATACCGAAGTTGTCTTCTAACACTTTAGCGATTGGAGCTAAACAGTTAGTTGTACATGAAGCTGCTGATACGATAGTTTCTGAACCATCTAAGATGTTATCATTTACGTTGTAAACGATAGTTTTGATACCTTCACCAGTTGCTGGAGCTGAGATAACAACTTTCTTAGCACCTGCAGTGATGTGAGCTGATGCTTTATCAGCTGAAGTGAATAAACCTGTTGATTCTAAAACGACATCAACATTTAAAGCTCCCCAAGGTAATAAAGCTGGGTCTTTTTGAGCGTAAACAGTAACTGCTTTACCGTCAACGATTAATTTGTCGCCTTCGAATGTTACTGAATCTTGTTTGTAACCACCTTGTGCAGTGTCATACTTTAAAAGGTATGCTAAAGTTTCTGCATCTGAAAGGTCATTGATAGCTACGATATCAAATTCAGGTTTTCCGAACATTAAACGGAAAGCTAATCTACCGATACGACCAAATCCATTAATTGCTACTTTGATAGCCATATTTAAATTCCTCCTAATTGGTTTTTGCAACTATATTTTAACATATTGCATGCATAATGTGTGATTAAATATTTGTGTAAACGTTTACTAGTTATTATAAATAACAAGTAACACATTTTATGTTTGTGTGATATAATCTTAACGAGAGGGAATTGCCATGCACATGAATGTTGAAATCGAATTTAAAACCCAAATCAATAAAGAAAAGTACGACGAATTAATTCAAGCATTTGATCTAGAAAATAATGTTTTTAAACAAACTAACTACTATTTTGATACAAAAGATCTTGAATTAAACCATAAATCGATGGTTTTACGTATTCGTCAAAAAAGAGAAAACTCATTTAAATTAACTTAAAAGAGTCAATCTGAACATGGAGCTTTTGAATACCATGTGATTATTACAAAAGAACAAGCTGAAGATATGAAGAAAAATGGGTTTTATACCAAAAATTTCTTTGAACAAATTGACTATTTTGTAACCTATCAAACTTCTCTTGATAACTACCGTGCTTCAACACCTTATGAAGGTGGAACACTCTTCTTAGATTACAATGAATATTGTGGTGTCACAGATTATGAAATCGAATATGAAGTTGACCACTATGAAATCGGTCTTGAAATCTTTAATAAATTCTTAGAAAAGCATCAAATCAAATTCATTCCTACAAAACGTAAGAGCGAACGTGCATTAACTTGTTTAGTTAAATAGCATCCTTGAATGGATGCTTTTTTTTACAAAAAAAATAGCCCTAAGGCTATTCTTCAATTTCTTCTTCTTGAATTGTTGGATCTATTGTAGAAAAGTATCTGTTTAACGTATCTTGATAATGTGTGAAATCCTCTTCTGAGTTTTCTCTCATAATCATTTCCCTTAAACGCTTAGGAATGAATACTCTAATTTCTTCATCGTTATAACCAACTTGCATGCGTTTAGCATCCACAATAATTGGACGTTTTAAAACGGATGGGTGATTAATAATAAATGATTTTAATTCAGAAACTGACATATCTTCAACTTCTAATTCTTGTTCTTTAAAGATTTTAGAGCGTGTTGAAATAATATCATCAAAACCATTTTCTGCATGGTTTAACATCAGTTCAATATCTTCATCGTTAATACGATGATTGAACAGATTCTTTTCTTCATATGCGACTTTGTGCTCGTCTAACCATTTTTTTGCTTTACGACAAGAAGAACATGATGGTGTAGTGTAAATAGTAACCATAAGAGTCTCCTTCCAGAGTTTGAGTGTAACCTTCTCCACCTATAAGTGACTACTTTTATTATAGTGATTTGTCAAATGATTTACAATAGTAACAAGGAATTTATAAGTCTTCACACAAATGAAAACGTATTCATTAACCAAAGTCGTATTATATGACATATGTGTCAAATTTCTTACTTTCAATTACTTCTATTTAT
Organism: Acholeplasma equirhinis; assembly: GCF_017052655.1. NCBI lineage: Bacteria > Bacillati > Mycoplasmatota > Mollicutes > Acholeplasmatales > Acholeplasmataceae > Acholeplasma > Acholeplasma equirhinis. Next base: position 82,155 of record NZ_JAFIDC010000002.1, on the reverse strand, counting down.
TGATATAATAAATGCAATTTATATAAAGGAAGGTATTTAAATATGTCGAAATGGGATTTATCAAGTTTTTACCCAAACGAAGCAGAATGGGAAAAAGATTTCGAATCATTAAAATCAGAGATCGGTCAATTTGCTGATTTCAAAGGTAAGCTCGGCGACTTTGAGACCTTTAAAAAGTATCATGAGTTAGATGAAGCTATTACTAAAAAAATCTATAAAGTATATTCTTACGCACATCTTGCATCTGATTTGAACTTAAAAGATACTGATAAACTCTCAAGAAGCCAAAAGGTATCATTACTGTTATCACAGTTAGGTCAAATCGCTTCATATGTTTCCCCTGAAATCATTGAATTAGGTGAAGAAAAGGTTTATAGTTTCTTAGAAAAAGATGCATCATTAAAACCTCATTTATTCAATTATCAAAAATTATTCAGAGGACAAACACACATCCTTGATGCAGATAAAGAAAAGTTACTTGCTAACCTTTCTCCAATCAGATCAATTCCTACATCACTTTATCAAGCATTATCAGTGATTGATAGAATAGATGAAACAGTTAAATTATCAACTGGTGAAGAAGTTTTAGTGACTCAAGCTCAATTTAGAGCTTTATTAGAAAACGCTAAAAACCCAGCAGACCGTAAATTGATTTTTGAAACATTATACAAAAAGTATGTTGATAACAAATCAGCATTTGCTGCAACTTATAACTTAGTACTTCAACAACTTTCAGCAAATGCTAAAAACCGTAATTACGAATCAACATTAGATGCTGCACTTTTCCATAACAACATCCCAACTTCTGTTTTCCTAAATCTTAAGGATACTGCTTACGAAAACACACATCTTTTAAAGAGATACATCGAAATTAAGAAAAAAGCACTTGGTATGGATGAATACTTCACTTATGATCGTTTCTTACCACTTGCTAAATCTGATAAGAAATATCCTTATGCTGAAGCTAAACAACTCTTTATTGAATCTATTCAAGGATTCCCAAAAGAATTCATTGAAGCTCAATTAGATGCAGTTAAAGATGGTTTTGTTGATGCTTATCCACAAGATGGTAAAAGAACTGGTGCTTATTCATCAGGTGTCTATGGGCATCATCCATACATTCTCTTAAACCACAATGATACATTAGATTCAGTATTCACACTTGCTCACGAAGCTGGTCACTCAGCACACTCAATCTTCAGTGATGCAAACCAACCAATGCCAATTTCAGATTATACAATCTTCGTTGCTGAAATTGCTTCTACTTTCAATGAGCATGCACTTCTTGATTACTTAGTTCAAAAAGCTGAAACTAAAGAGGAAAAGATTGAATTATTAACAATGGCAATTGATAATATTCACTCAACCTTCTACCGTCAAACTTTATTTGCAACATACGAATATGAAGCAAATAAACTCGTTGCTGAAGGTAAACCAGTTACTGAACAAGCTTTATCTAAGATCATGATCGATTTATACAAACATTATTATGATTTAGATATTACTAAAGAACCTGGTAAACAATATGTTTGGGCATACATTCCTCATCTATTCCATACACCATTCTATGTTTATCAATATGCAACTTCATTCTCAGCTTCACTTAAGATTTATGACAATGTGAAGTCAAAAGTTTCTGGTGCATTTGATAACTATGTAAAGATGTTAAAATCAGGCGGTTCAATGTATCCAGTTGATCAAGCTAAGATGGCTGGTGCGGATTTAACAAACAAAGAAACATTCTTAGCCGTTGTTAAACGATTAGAATCATTATTAGATCAACTTGAAGCTGCTTTAAAATAACAATCTTGTGTTAAAATAAATATGACGTTGAAAAGGTAAGTACCTAGTTTAGTTTATTTAGAAGAGACTTGCAGTAAGGTGAAATGCAAGATAAACGATTAGCGAATGGGCCTTGGAGTCAACAATTTAATCTTAAGCGCTATATATAATGTATATAGAATTAAGGTGGCACCGCGGATTTTAAATTCGTCCTTAAAAGTTAACTACTTTTGGGGACTTTTTATTTTCCATTTAGAAAGGATGATTTAAATGAAACGACTCGTATCAGGAATTAAACCAACCGGTGAATTAACACTTGGTAACTATATTGGAGCAATCCAACAATTCGTAAAACTACAAGATACTTTAGAAGACACAGAATTCTTTATCTTTATTGCTGACCTTCACGCAATCACTACCCCACAGGATAAACAATTATTAAGAAAACGCGTGCGCGATATTGCAGCATTCTACATTGCATGTGGACTAGATCCTCATAAGGTCACACTCTTTGTTCAATCTGAAGTGATGGAACATGCACTTTTAGGTTATATTATGGAATCCACTGCTTACATTGGTGAAATGGAGCGTATGATCCAATTCAAAGAAAAGAAACAAAAAGAAAAAGCTACAGGTGTAAGAACTTCACTTCTGACATATCCTGCATTAATGGCTGCTGATATTCTGCTTTATGATGCAAATTTAGTTCCAGTTGGTGAAGACCAAAGACAACATCTAGAATTAACAAGAACTTTAGCAGAGCGATTCAACTCACAATATGGGGATACATTTGCAGTACCAGAGGGTTATACACCAAAAGTTGGTGCGAAGATTAAAAATCTTCAAGATCCAACTAAAAAGATGAGTAAGAGTGAAGCGGAAACTGAAAAAGCTTATATTCTTTTACTTGATCCGGTTGCACAAATCAAAAATAAAATTAAATCTGCAGTAACTGACTCAGATACTAAAATATATTTTGATGAAAAGAAAAAACCAGGCATCTCAAATTTACTTACAATTTATTCAGCTTTAACAGAGCGTTCAATTGAAGATATTGTTAAACAGTATGAAAATGAAACATCGTATGCAAGCTTTAAACAAGAACTTGCTGAAATCGTTGGTAATCATATTGAAAAAATTCAAAAACGATATCTTGAATTAATCAATTCAAAAGAATTAGACGAAATTCTTGATAAAGGTGCAGAAACTGCAAGACTTTATGCAAGACGAAAAATGACCAAAGTCCTCTCTCGACTTGGGCTACAAAGAAAAAAGTGATTCCATTTTTTGGAATCACTTCTTTTTTAATCTTCCATCTTCATTTGATATTTTAATACTGGATATTCATGTTCCCCATCCATTTGTAGGAAAGCAGGTTCTGCAAATTCAACTGTGATATCTTTTCCACGATAGAATTGAACCCATCTTTTAAACATACGGTGCCAACCTAAATAAATTGTTGGGAAAATTAATACTAAAACCCATTTTGGAATATTTCTAACAACGACTAATTCAATTTCTTTTTCTGATCTTTTCTTTCTTGGTGAAATCATCATACCACCACCAAAGTATTGTGCATACATTGCAGATGCAAACCAGACTTTCTTTTCTTCAAAGACTTTACCATCGACATTAAATTTAGCTGCGACTGGCTTAAATTCTTTGAAGCCTAAGAATGAGTTTAAGAAGAAATTTGATTTACTTTTTTCAGCTTTTGATTTATTAACTTTATATGCAACAAGTCCATCAAGACCGACACCACCACCATTGATTACTCTTTCTCTTTTGCCATTCACGTACATGACTGGTAAATGAATTAAGTATTCTTTAATGTTGGCCATACGTTTTTTAATTGGAACAGTTCTTAAAAAATCATTACCTGTACCTGCTTTGTAAAGGTACACTTCAGGCTTAATCACATAACCTTCGATTTGATTAGCTATACGATGAAGTGTACCATCACCACCTAAGATGATGATTCTGTCACTTTCATTATGCTTATCTAAAAACTCTTTAACATCAATGATGTTTAAAAGATTAATAATTAAAACTTCACGTTTTTGTTTCTTAAGTTTTTTCTCTAATTTAGCTGCTACTTTAATGTTCTTCCCGCGGGAAGATAATGGGTTATATAAAATAATATCCATATAATTTCCTAGAATACGCCAAGTGCGTATTTCTTTTTACCTCTTCTTAGAATGACATATCTACTATGTACTTTATTTCCTATACCCATAGTATATGTTAAATCGGTAACTTTTTCACCATTTAAACTTACAGCACCGGTTGTAATAAACTCACGTGCTTCACGATTGCTACTTGCAAGGTTACCTTTGATTAAAGCCTCAACTAGAGTCATTTCATTTGATAATTCAACTTTATCTAGTACTTTTTCTAAAGTTTTAAAAGCTTCTTCATTTAACTTGTTAAAGTCACCACTAAATAAAGCTTCTGTTACTTCAAGTGCAATTTGAAGTTTTTCTTTACCGTGAACAAATGTAACAACCTCTTCAGCAAGTTTCTTTTGTGCTAGACGTAATTCTGGTTTTTCACGTGATACTTTTAAGAGTTCATCAATTTCTTCGTGTTCTAAAGTTGTTAACAGTTTTAAATAGTTTTCAATGTCATTATCTGATGCATTGAAGAAGTATTGATAGAGTTCATATGGTGATGTCATATTTTCATCTAACCAAAGTGCACCAGATTCACTCTTACCAAACTTCGTACCATCTGATTTTAATAAAAGTGGTGAAGAAAGACCAACTGCATCATTTTCTCCAACAACTTTACGGATTAATTCTAGACCAGATGTAATATTTCCCCATTGATCAGAACCACCAAATTGAATCTTGACATCATTAGTTTGGTATAAATGTAACCAGTCAATTGATTGAAGAATCATATATGAAAACTCAGTATATGAAATACCAACATCAATGCGTTTTTGAACCGTATCTTTTGCGAGCATATACGCAATATTAAAATACTTGCCATAATCTCTTAAGAATGTAATGGTATCAATTTTAGAAATCCAGTCATAGTTATTAACAAAGATTGTATTACCTTGAAGTAATGTTCTAATTTGACGTTCAATCTTACCTGCATTTTGTAAGGATTGATCCAGTGTTAATAATTTTCTTTCTTGAGTTTCTTTAGGATCTCCAATTAACCCTGTCGCACCACCAATAACAACAACAGGTACATGTCCATGTTTTTGAAGATATTTCATTCTAACAATTTGGACTAAGTGACCAACTGTTAAGGATTCTCCTGTTGGATCGTATCCAACATAGAATTTTGTAGATTTTTCATTTAATAATTTTTTAGCTTCATCGACATTGGATACATCTTTAACCATGCCACGCCATATAAGTTCATCATATAAGTTCATCATATTTCTCCTTCAATAAAAATAAAATCCTTAGACAAAAAATATGTCTAAGGACGAAAATTTCGCGGTACCACCTTAGTTCGTAAAGTAAACTTTACGCACCTCAATATATATTTGATCTCCTTTGGTGTAATTCGTAACATACATTAACTTCTAGTTTACATCAGCCACTAGATTTCTTGCTTAGTTGTATGAACTACTTAATTCAAATTCATCGATCGATTAAGTTGATTGTCTTTCAACGATTCTATGAGGCAGAATAATACGTGTATTTTCTACGCTCTTAGATTGCATTAATTTAGTTAAAAGTCTCATAGAAACTGCACCAATATCATAGACAGGAATATCAATTGAAGTCAGTGCAGGACGAGAAAGTGCTGCATACTTTGTATTTTGGAATCCTGAAATCTTTAAATTCTTTGGTACTTGTTTACCATTTTCGATTGCAGTGTTTAAGAATGATACTGCAATAGAGTCACGGACAGCAATTGCACCATCGACATTAATATCTGCAAAGAATGTTTCAAAGTGAGGTTTATTAATTGAAGTGTCACCACTTGTTCTAAAGATTCTAGGTTCAAGGTTAGCTTCTAACATAGCTTTAGTGTAACCTTCTTCTTTCTTATCATTAACACTATAACGACGTGCAGTTGATAAGAAGTAAAGATCTTTACAGCCTTTATCAATTAAATTCTTCGTAATTTCATATCCAGCTTTTGCATAGTCAATTGAAACCGTTGGAACGATCGGATCGGATGTGACAACATTTGCAAAGACATATGGAATGTTATTATCATTAAACATGCGTTTTAATAATTCAACATCTCTATCTGATAATTCATCATTTAAATATAGAATGCCATCAACTTGTTCAGCTACAATATTTTGCACTGCATCAAGTACATCTGCATCCTCTGGAATAGAGAACAATTTAATCGAATAGTTATACTTTGTTGCAATATCAGAAATACCACCTAACATCTGTGCAACAGATGCTCTTGTGATATCAGAAATAACAACTCCAACTGTAGTCGTTTTACGACTTGCTAGACCTCTTGCAATCACATTTGGACGATACCCTAATTCCTTTATGACTTTTAAAACACGTTGACGTGTATCTTCTTTTACTTTCTCTGGAGAGTTTAGAACTCTAGATACTGTTGCTAAAGAAACACCTGCAGCACCAGCAACATCATAAATTGTCGCATTGCTCATAAAAAATCACCTCTCGATAGAAAACATTATAGCATATAATGGAGGCGCTTACAACGAGAATGTAACAAAATGAAAAAATTTTCATGAAAAAGAAAGCCAGCAAATTTGCTGGCTTATCTTAGACGATTTTTTGTTCTTTAATTCTTGATGCTTTTTTGCTTAATGCGCGGATATAGTTTAACTTCGCACGGCGAACAACACCGATACGTGAAACTTCTAAGCGATCGATAGCTGGTGAATGAACAGGGAATGTTCTTTCAACGCCGACCCCATTTGAAACCTTACGTACTGTAAAAGTTTCTGAGATGCCACCGCCTTGACGTTTGATTACTAATCCTTCAAATAACTGAATTCTTTCTTTGTTACCTTCTTTAATTTTAACGTAAACTTTAACTGTATCACCAGCTTTGAAGCTTGGACGTTCTTGAATGTATTTAGAAGTAATTGCAGCGATTAAAGCTTGACCTTTTAACTTTGCCATAAACGACTCTCCTTATTTAACGTCTGTTCATAAGTATTTTACTTAGCGGACCAGCGTGCTTATTTATTATACATGAATCCTTATTTTGATTCAATCTCTTTTTTTATCTCATTTAGCAATTTAGTTTCTTCTTTATTCAGATTCTTTTTTGCTATTAAATCCGGTCTCTTCATATAAGTCTTTTTAAGACTCATATATAACCTCCATTTTCGAATGTTTTCATGATGTCCAGAGCGTAATACTTCTGGTACAGCATAGCCTTCGAAAGTTTCTGGTTTAGTGTATTGTGGATATTTGAGTAAGCCTTGTTGATGTGAATCATCAATATATGATGCTTCATTGATAACCCCTGGTAATAGCCTTACAATCGCATCAGTAATCACCATTGCTGGTATTTCACCACCGGTTAAGACATAGTCACCAATTGAGATTTCTTCATCAACGAAGTTTAAGACTCTCTCATCAATACCTTCATAATGTCCACAAATCAATATGAGGTGTTTTTTCGTATCCCTAAAGTGGGTAGCGATTTGTTGATTGAAAACTGTGCCTTGAGGTGATAAGAAAATTGTGTATGTATCTTCTGTTCTAAGCTGTTGTAAAAGTTTGTAAAATGGTGGGAAAATCATGAGCATACCTGCCCCACCACCATAAGGTGTATCGTCAATTTTTCCACCTTTGAGATCTGTATAGTCTCTTAAATCATGAATTTGAATGGTAACTCTACCGTCTTCAATCGCATGTTTTATCTTGCTGGTGGTTAAAAACTCATTAAAAAAATTTGGAAAAATCGTAATTATATCGATCTTCATATTAATCCTTCAATGGTTTCAATTAAGATACCTTCATCTGATACTGATTTTACAAAAGCATTCACGAAGGGAACATATACCATTCTTTTATCATTTGTTTCAATTCGAAGTAGATAACCTTGAGGAACTTCAACTAAAGAATCAACTTTACCAAGATGCAGATGATTCATACTAAATACATCTAAACCAACAAGTTTAGGTAAGTGGTATTCATCCTCCCCAAGGGTAGGTTCCTCAGTTGTAAATACTTCTTTTTTTCTTAGTGGTTCGACAGAGGTTAATGTTAAGTAACCTTCAAACCCTACGAGATAATATTCATTTTGTCTGCGAACAGACCTCACTTTTAGTGGAAGTTCTCCAATATAAAGGGTCACACCAACTTTAATTCGATCAAAGTCAGAATGCGATAGAATTTTCACTTCGCCCTTAATACCGTGAGTGTCCACAATTTTACCAATTGAATACATCATTAGAATCAATACGCATCGATATCGATGTGCACTCTCTTGCCTTCTTTAGATGCACCTGCATAAACTATGGTACGGATAGCACTTGCGATTTTACCGCCTTTACCAATCACTCTACCTAAGTCATTGGAATTGACTAAAAGTTGAATGTGTAGAACACCAGCTTCTTCGCTCAATACTTTGACATGAACATCATCTGGGGATACCACTAATGGCACTACTATTTGTTTGATTAATTTTTCAAAATCAACTGCCATATGTTTATAACCCCCTTAAAGTTATTTACTTAAAACATTGTACTTCTTGAATAAACTCTTAACTGTGTCAGTTGGTTGAGCACCATTTTCTAACCATTTAGCAACTTTTTCATTGTTAACTAAAACAGTTCCGTTGATTGGCTCATATGTTCCAACGATTTCTAAGAATTTACCGTCTCTTGGTGCTTTTGCATCAGCTGCCACGATTCTGTAGAATGGGCGTTTGTGATTACCAAAGCGTTGTAAACGTAGTTTAACCATATTAAGTCTCCTTTTATTTATAAATCCTGTTCAATTTTACCATAAAAATAACTACTGTCAAGTATTTTTCCTTGACAATGAGAAATTATTTTATATTTGCTTCTTCATTGAAGAATAGTGAAGGATATACCCCAATAAATCCCTTAATATTTTGCAGTTGTGATAACAATACTTTTTCACCCTTAACTTTATCAAAGTAAACAACTGCATAGTTCGCTTTCTTTGAAATATAAGCTACATGGATATCCATTTTTTCTAACTTCTTTGGAACTTCTTTTCCTCTAAAGTCTACAATATATGCGACACGTTCTATTTGCATATCTTCACTTCCCTTTGATGTCACTTAGGACGATTTCTTTATAAGTGCCTTTTTCTAAATCGAGTTTAAGTTCTCCGATTTGTATACGTTTTAAGTAAGTTACTTTAAAACCCACACTTTCAAACATCTTTTTAACCTGGTGAAATTTACCTTCATCTATAGTAATTTCCACCTTATTACTATTATAGTTTAATTTCTTTGCATTGGTAAAATAAATTTTACCATCTGGGTCTTTTAATTCGACACCTTCTAAAAGCTGTAATTTTGCAGCTTCTGTAAAATCTAAATCAAGAGTTGCTTCATAAACTTTATCTAAATGCTTTTTAGGATGCGTAATTTCATGTTGAATTTCACCATCTGTTGTAAGAATCAGTAAGCCTTCGGTATCCTTATCCAGTCTACCTGCGATTTTAAAGTCAAATCGATCATATGGTTTTTTAATTAAATCGATTACAACAGGATCATTTTTATCTTGATTTGCAGATAAATATCCTGCAGGTTTATGCATTGCTAAAATGATGGTTTCTTTATAAAATACAGTTTCTTGATCCACAACAATTTGATCTTTATTTGGATCAATTTGCATATCTGCATGTTTCACGATTTTTTCGTTAACTGAAATTAAACCTCTCTTAATTAAGGTTTTAATTTCGGTACGACTCCCATATTTTAAGTTGGATAATATTTTATCCAGACGCATAATGATGCTCCTTATCTTGTTATGTTATAATGTTTACGAGGTGAAACCTAATGATTACTATGCAAAATATTATTAGAGAAGGACATCCAACTCTAACAACTAAATCAAAACCCGTGATTCTACCTTTATCTAAAGAAGACATTAAACTAGGTAAGGACTTATTAGAATATGTTATCAATTCTCAAGATGATGAGAAGGTGAAGAAATATCGTTTACGTCCTTCTGTTGGTCTTGCAGCACCACAAGTAAATAAATTAAAACGTATGTTTGCAATGCATGTTCAAGATTTAGATGGCGAACTTTATTCATTCATCATCATTAATCCTGAAATCATTGGTTCAACTAAGGAAGAATGTTTTATTCCTGGTGGTGAAGGCTGTCTTTCGGTTGACAGACCTACTGAAGGTTTAACACCAAGAAAATACGGTATTCGTTTTAAAGGTTACACGCTAGATCCTGAAACAGAACATACACAACCAATTGAAATGGATTTAGTGGGTTACCCTGCAATCGTCTTCCAACATGAGTTCGATCATTTAGATGGTATTATGTTTACAACTAAACTTTACAAGGAACTTCCAAATGCATTCCCACTATTCGAAGTTGATGAAGATTCTGAATCTAACGAAACAGAAACTCAAGAATAATTAATCTAAGCATACCGAAATGGTATGCTTTTTTTATACGTTAACACCAACAGATACAATTGGTAAGTAACGATACTCAACAATATGTTTAACCTTTTGATGGTTTTCAATACCGCCATAGTAATCCAGTAAATCAACTTCTAATTCTTCAATTGATTCAATTTTTCCAGCTAGATAATCTTCTACTTTAGAAATTGCAGTATCAATTCTTGATTTAATACCACCGATGCGTAGATCTTGAACTTCATAGCCAAAAGCTTTATTTTCATTAAACCATTGATTCTTAAAACTATTTTGGAAAACTAAAATTAGTTTATTTGTAGTTTTTAAATCTTTAATGATGTTTCTTAATGCTTCATGGTCGTTTGCTTTATAAGCTGCTCTTAACTTCACACCTAAATCAATCTTCTTACTTAAAACATTGAGTAAATTCAATTGGGTATCAAATAAGTATTTAAACTCACCAAAATATGACATTTCTTTCTTTAATTTATTGAAATGCTTTTTGTAAAGTTTTGGATAACTTTTATCAACAGCTGTATCCATTAAACCTAGAAGTATATCATTATATAGAAAATGTTTATTCGCTGAGTTTAAGTCCTTAACATCTTTTGATAAATAATTTGCAAGGTCAACGAGCATAAAGCGATCAAATGAAATACCAACTGTTGCTTCAAAGAATGCTTGATAATCTTGACCAAGTTTTGAATCCAGATAAGAAAGATATCCGTAATATGCAAGGGATGGTAAAACAGAAAATGCACTCGCTTCATTTCCATTATCTCCCCATGAGGTTACCATAAAATGGTTAACCTTCTTTTTAGATATAGCAGACATTTGCGCATAAGCTGCGGTTTGGGTAAATCTATTTGAAGGTGTAAATCCAATCCACTTCCAAGCACCACCTGCAAAACTTACTGGATTGTTAAATTGAAGATGTTTATCTAACATCTTTAAATAGTGTGCTTCATCTGTTTTGTAATAATCCCAATAAAGTAGTTCAACTTCACTCGGAACTTTATCTAAAAACTCCTTTGGAATCGCTGCATCACCGTAATAATCTTGTTTGACAACTCTAAAGAACATGTCACTCCACATCATTGGTTTGAAGTTGTATTTCTTACAAATTTCAATGACACGTTTTAAGTGATTTACCATGATGTCAAATCTAGGTACGAGTCCATGTTTATCAAGATATCTTCCACGACCCAACATATAAGCTTCATCCATACCAATATTAATGAAATTTGAATTAAAACTTTCTCTTGCAGTTTTAATCATTTTTTCAATAAACTCATACGTTGCATCTTCTTCAACAAGTAAGATATCCGCAGTATCAAATAAATGATTATAAAGACCATATCGTCTGATTCCATTTAAATGTGCAAGGGTTTGGATACATGGTACAAGTTCAATTCCAAAAAAGGCAGCATAGTTTTCTACTGCATTAATTTCTTCTTTAGAATATGCACCTCTCATATAACCAAAATACGGTTCATCATCCATCTTAAAGGTATCTTCTGTATAAAGTTGCAGATTGTTATAACCAAAGATGGCAAGATACTCAATGAGCTTTTTTAACGTCTCAACTTTTAAGACAGCATTTCTTGAAACATCAACCATGTAGGTTAGATTTTCAATGCGTCTATTAATTTCTAATGAAACTTCTTTTTCTTTATTTTTTAAAACGAATCCAAGTGAAAAGAACAAATCACTTGGACGTTTAATTTCAACATTTAAAACTTTATCTTTAAAATCAATTTTTAAAGATGAACCTTCATGAATATGAATCTCATTAATGAAGTGATCTAAATTATATTTATTTCTTAAAATATCCAAGCCTTTAGCAAGACTTGGATTTAATCCCTTTATTTTCATCGTTTCACCTTAATCGACTTTAATCTTCTTGTTTTGGAACACTAAGAATAACACAGCAAGTTGTAATTTTATAATTAATGACATATCGACATTTTGATGTTTTTGCATAAAATCATAAAGAATTTTATTCTCATGTCGTTTTTGTTTGGATAAAGTTTTTTCAAACCAATTGTATTTGGTTGTTTTAAAGAGTTGTTCAATTAAACCAGAATCTAATACAACCCAACCACCGTATTCCTTTTTTACAAAGCGTTTAAATACGTCATATAAATCAATATATTTTCCAGTTCCAATTAATCGTGATGACATCAGTGGGTCTTTATCATCCACAATAAACATACCAACATAATCGTAAAGAATTCTAAATGCAGCTGTAATAGCTTCACCTTGTACATAAAGATAAGCAGGTTCAAAAATCATTTGAACTTTACTATCTTTAATGATTTCTAAAATGTATCTATATGTTGTTGATGGTTGTTTATCTGCTTGTTTAATTAATATATTTAATTTACGTTTTTTAATGATTGCAATATGTTCTGTGACAATTCTTAAAACATCTTCTTTTTGTTTCGTAATATCATCAAAAATTGGTAGTTTATAAATTAAATAAACTGAATTAATGGATTTTGCAAGATCCGCAGATTTTTCTAATTCTTCTTTAAATTTTTCTAATTCTCGTGGTTGATTTAAATGTGGTGTCTTAAGTAGTGGATCAACAGCTATAATTTCATTCTTCTTAAAACTTGATTTCAAATGATTTAATTCATCTTCAGTGAATTGTATTAAGTTTCTACCTTCAGAACCACGTACAATAAAACCATCAACACTTAAGGTTTTGGCCATTTCAATTTGAGACTTTATATCAAGTTTTAAATAATCAAAAAATGAAGTTACTGGAGCCTTCATTATTTCACTCCCCACGCATACATTAAGATACTACCTGCAACTGCTACATTTAAACTTTCCACAGTTTGTGTTTCAATTCGTATAAATCCATCAAGTACTTCTTTGACACTTGTTGATAAACCATTACCTTCATTTCCAAGCACTAAAACAAATGGTTTAGAACCTATTGGTTGATTGTCTGATACGTGCGCATCAGCACCGAATAATTGATAGCTGTTTTCTTTCATTTCTTTTAAGAATGGTACAAGATCTAGACGCTCAATAAATAGGTCGAAAATCGCTCCACTAGAGGCTCTTATTGTCTTATCATTGTAGATATCTGCACTGTTCTTAGAAAGAACAACATGATTAAATCCAAATGCTAATGCACTTCTTAATAAGGCACCAACATTATCAGGATTTTGTAGGTCATCTAAAACAAGCACATTTTTTGATTCAATCCTTTTTGAAATCTTTTTACAAACCGCCATCATATTATGTGTGGTTTCAGTTTGAGATAATTCTTTCATAAGTTTTAAATCAATTAAAGTACCTTCTATAAACTCATCGGTTGTAATCACTTCATCTACAATTCCGTGAGACAAAGCTAAATCAACCAACTTTTTTCCATACACTAAAAATAACCCTGTTTCATCACGGTATTTCTTTAACTTTAATTTCATCCATGATTTAAATCTTTGGTTATCTCTAGAGTTAATCATTTTTTATCTCCTCGATAGGCTTCAATCGCGTCCTTAACTTCAAACCCATATAGTGCGATTTCAAAATCTGTATTTTTATTAATCATTAATGTTTGAATGTTTTCAAGCGCTTCTTCCATTAATTTTTCAACATTTAGTTTAGTTTCTTCTTCTAATGCATATTCTACTTTAGGGTGTGTAACTGGTCTTCTTGGAACATAAATTGAACAACAATCATTAAATGGACGAATTGAAACATCATAAGTTTCTAACATCTTTGATAGTTTAATAATATCATTTTTATCATATGTAACCACTGGTCTAAGAATTGGAATGTTTGTCACATTTTCAACAACATTGATTGAATCCAATGTTTGAGAAGCAACTTGTCCAACAGATTCACCATTGACTAATGCTTGAATATCATGCGTTAAGGCATATCTTTCCGCAAGACGATACATCATTCTTCTCATGATCGTAATGATGTAAGGATCTGATACATATTTTAAGATTTCTTCATGAATCTTAGTAAATGGAACTAAGTGTAGTTTAATCTTATTTCTTGTCATGTATGGTGCTAATTTTTTAGATATATCAATTACTTTTTGAACAGACTCAAGTGGTGTTAATGGTGTAGACTCAAAATGGAAGAGTTCAATCTCTACCCCTTGTTTCATCATTAAATATGCAGCAACCGGTGAATCAATCCCACCAGATAACATTAAAAGGGCACGTCCACCAATACCAATTGGGAAACCACCTAAACCTGAAATTTTACCAATATAAATAAAAGCTCCATCATTTCTAATTTCAATATTTAATATGTGTTCTGGATTTCTAACATCAACTTTTAAACCTGAAATTTTAGGTAAAACCATACCCGCAACTTTTTGACTCACTTCAGTCGAAGTCATTGGGAAACGTTTATCTGCACGTTTAGTTTCAACTTTAAAAGTTGTTGGTAGCGGAATTTCATTAGGGATAATCTCAATTGCTTTTTCTGCAATCTTTTCTAAATCCTTTTCCACACGATATACAAATGAATAACTTTGTACACCAGAAACAAATCTTAATTGTTTTAAAATTTCTTCTTTATCTTCCGAATTAATATGTATGAAGATGCGATCGTGTTGATACTCAAAGTTCACACTGAATCCATCTAACTTACTTCTAAGTAACTTCTTAACCTGGTTGATGAAGGTTGGCTTGTTTTTTCCCTTTAGGACTAGGTCGCCAAACCTAACTAAAATAATTTCTTTCATGTAATCACCAACTTTTATTATACCACTAGTGGTATACTATTGATGGTGATATTATGAATTATGAATTATTGTTGGAAAGTGCTGAAAATCAATTTAAATCAGAACCAAACAACTTATCTTTATTTTCAAATGCAGCTGCATTCTTAAATCAAACACTCGATAAATTAAACTGGGTCGGGTTTTATTTTTTTGATGGAACAAGATTAACACTTGGTCCATTTCAAGGAAAAGTGGCATGTAACATCATTGCTCCAGGCAAAGGTGTTTGTGGTACTGGATTTGCTGAAATGAAAACTCAAGTTGTATCAGATGTTTCTAAAATAGAGAATCATATCTACTGTGATCCTAACAGTCAAAGTGAAGTTGTTGTGCCAATTATGAAAGAAAACTCATGTTTTGGTGTTTTAGATTTAGATGCACCTATCGTAGATAGATTTGATAAGGATTTAGTGGAATTTTTAGAGAAATTCATTGAAAAATTAACTAAATTCATTGACTTTAGTAGGCCTTTAATATAAAATGAATAAGCGGTCAAAAGCAGGCTGAGATTGATCAAATAAATATCCTTGCACTGAAGGTGAACTAAGTATGCTCCAACTGCTTGGGGTTGAAAGGGTTTCAATGGATTATATTTGAAAAAGATCGGTGTGTTTACCCTAAAAATAAAAAAGGAGGTAAATTCAATATGTCACGTTATACCGGTTCTACATGGAAGGTATCAAGACGCTTAGGTTACTCAATTTCTGAATCAGGAAAAGAGTTAAAGAAAAGACCATTTGCGCCAGGACAACACGGACGACGTCGTAGCAAATTATCAGACTACGGTGTTCAACTTCAAGAAAAACAAAAAGTAAGATTCACTTATGGTGTTTCTGAAAAACAATTTAAGAAAACTTTCTTCGAAGCGTCTAAGTTACCAGGCAAAACAGGTGAAAACTTCTTAAAGCTTCTTGAATCAAGATTAGATAACATCGTATATCGCTTAGGTTTCGCAAGAACTCGTGCACAAGCAAGACAACTTGTTAACCATGGTCACATCTTAGTTGATGGATCAAAAGTTGATATTCCATCTTATCGCTTAGCTCCAGGACAAAAGATTGCTCTTAAAGAAGCTAGCAAGAACTTAGTCATCGTTAAGGAAGCTAAAGAAGCTCAATATGTAAAAGTTGACTTCGTTGCATTAGATGACAATGGTGTTGGAACATTCTCAAGATATCCTGAAAGAAATGAATTCTTACATGATATCAACGAACAACTTATCGTTGAGTTCTACAGCAGATAATCTTAACCAAGATCACAATAAATTAAAAGTACTTCTCGCGAAGTACTTTTTTTATAGGTATATAAAATATTTGGAGGTAAATGATACCCAATCAAATATTTGGAGGTAGACCTCCATCTATTTTAAAGGGACTTTTTATGTTCTAATCATTCATTATTTAAGTTTGCCGTTTATGTAATAAATAATATTTCTAGTGTTTCTGGAAAGTCTTTATTTGTATAGTCTGTTTCAATATTTAAAATAATTTTATTGTAATAGGTTTCGTAAGTACCCTCAATAAGTTTTTGATCATTTGATTTATTTATGACTACAAATCCCTCATTATCTATAAATTCAAATCTAATATTATCGATAACGTTTTGATATTTCAAGATACCATTAATTGAAAAATCAAAGTAATTATATCTGAAAAGTTGAATTTGATAGTTGCCTTGAGCTGACATAAATTCTTGTTCAAAGAAGTACTTCATATTAAGTTCATTATCTTCTAAATCTGATCTGGTCATCACCGCTGAATAATTATCAAACGTTTCATCTTCTGTATTATTGGTTATTGCTTGAATTGTAGCCTTACCTTGACTCACTGTGTGTAAATTAAAATGTATCAACAATTCATTTTCATTTGAGTAAAATCTTAAATCTACAAATTTAAATGCGTAAAATTCAACATATACTTCAACTGCTTTATCAAGTATTTCAACACTTCCAATACCGAAACCTTCGATATTACCTTGAAACATAAATGAAATCTTTTGATCTTCAGTTTCCCATCTTACATTCTTTTTATGAAGCAAGTCATCATAAGTTTTAAAACACGCAGTAAGTCCTAAAATCAATGCGAAAACCATTAAGAACAAATTTATTTTTTTCATCATATATCAATTACACCTTTTTTTATGTGACTTTTAAATCATGATACTTATATTAAAAATTTGAAATGTTATTTTTTAACCACGCAAATCTTTGGTTAAGCCAACTCATTAAATATTCATATTGTTTTTGATGGGTATTAGCTTCCATCATACCAGGTGTATTTGGCCAATAATATGTTTCTAAAATATCCCAACGTTCAAAGTTTTGATTTGCATCTTGATTAATTAGTAAGAACATTTTAGTAAGTTCATCTTTCCATATTTGTTCATATGTTTGAATAACTTCTAAGAATCTTACTTTATAATCCAACTTAAAACTTGGATTTTGAAGTAAGTCAGCAAGCATAATGTTATGAATTGCCCAGTAGCCTTGCGGTTGATATTCATAGTAATCTCCATTACCCATTGAAATATCAAAATCCCATAGTGGACCCATTTTAAGTTTTTCACCTTCACGTTTATACATATAAACAGACGAGAAATTAATATCTACATTTTTAGTGATTTCTTGAATGATAAAGTAATCCATAAAGGATGCTTTATCGATAAATGAATCATAAGATGATGTCTTTAAATTGTTAAAAACTAGTGTCATATAGCTCTTAATAAAATTAACTTTTGTTGTTGCAACAGAACCTTCAAAGTCTCTCATGTTTGGTTCTTTAATAGCAAACGGACGATTCTTTAATTCAATATAATCGATATTAACCTCATCACCTTGATCAAGTCTTTCATAAACATCCATCTCAAGTAAAAAGCCATTCTTGCCTTCTGAGGTATCGACATTTAATCTGTTATCATCAAATTCAACTTGTTCAGTTAAAAGATACATACCAAGATATTGATTATTTAAATAAAGATGAACAAATCTAGTTTCAAGTGCGTGCTCAATATTTAAATAACTACTCATCATATGTCCCATATAATTACGTAAGAGTGACTTATCACCAAATTCTGATAAGAGAACATAATCTCTTGCTGCTGCCATACCTAAAATCGAAGTTTTTTCTTCAAACTTGATTCTATATGGTTTTTTTGGATAATCCCATGATGAATTACCACGACCTTTAATATACATTTTTGATAGCGGTAAATTAAAGTTATCAGAGTGATCCACTTTAAGTTCACCATCAAGATATACATCTTTGGAGGTCACTGCTTGATTATTTTTAGTTGTAATATATAAATCATTGACTGGTTTAGATGCTTTTAAAAGGACTTGTTTCATAAAGAGTTTAGATGAAAAGTTAGTATGAACCCCCATGTAAACCTCAATCAATTGATCCTCAAGCATAAAAGGAACTTTTAAGATATAATCTGTAAGTTCTTCTTCTCCAACATAAAACCTTAGACCATAGTCTAAATAACGTTTTGGAAGTTCAGTATCTTTATAGATTTCACTTTCTAAGACTTCATCAATAAAATCAGGGATTAAATCCGGATTTATGATTGGTGATTCACATCCAACGATTAAAATAATTGAAAGTAAAGTAAGTAGACTGTATATTTTTTTCATAACTTTATTCTAACATAAAGACTTGAATGTCTTTATCAAATGTATCTTATGAATAAAAAAGACGCGATTTTCCGCGTCTTTTGATAATTATTTGTTTAATGCTGCGTCTGTAAATACTAAGAAGTTGTTTGGATCGAGTGCAGCACCACCGATTAATGCACCATCGATATCTGATTCTGCAAGTAAAACTTTAATGTTGTCTGGTTTAACTGATCCACCGTATAAAATACGAATACCATCAGCAACAGCTTTACCATATAAAGCTTCAACTTTAGCACGGATATCTTTGATTGTATCGTTTGCCATTGTAGGTGTTGCAGTTTTACCTGTACCAATCGCCCATACTGGTTCGTAAGCGATAATAGTTGCAAGTGCTTGTTCTGCGCTAATGCCTTTGAATGCAATTTCAAGTTGGCTATCTAAAACAGCTTTAGTTGAATTTGATTCACGTTCAGCAAGTTGTTCACCAACACAAAGAATTGGTGTTAATTCATGTTTGAATGCAGCATGCATTTTTAAGTTAACAGTTTCATCTGTTTCGTTAAAATAACTTCTTCTTTCTGAGTGACCAATTAAGATATACTCAGCACCTGAAGTTTTAACTTGTGCAGGTGAGTTTTCACCAGTAAATGCACCTTCTTCAGCATAGTGCATATTTTGCGCACCAATTCTTAAGTTATCGCCTTCACGTTTAACTAGAAGGTTTAAAAGAATAGCTGGTGCACAAACGACAGACTCAACTTTATCTCTTGTTGGAACTTTTTCATTTACTGCGAATATAAAAGCTAAAGCCTCATCTTTAGTCTTATACATTTTCCAATTGGCAGCAATTACAGGAATTCTTTTGCTCATTTTTAGCCTAAGATTGCTGCAATATCTTTGATCGCATCTTCAGCATGAGGACCTGATGCAACAATTTTAACGTTTTCCCCTTTAGGAACTGCTAAACTCATTAGACCTAAAATAGATTTTAAATCAACAGTCTTGTCTTTGTAATATAGTTTAATGTCAACTGCATATTTTGAAGCTGTTTGAACAACTTTAGCTGCTAATGTAGCGTGTAAACCAGCAGTTGAACCAATGATAATTTCTTTTTCCATAGTATCTCTCCTTATTTCTAAAACATAGGTGGGGTAGAAATCCATAGTACCTTAGCGATACTATTACCTGTATTTATTATATAATGTTCTTTATTTGCCATGTAGTAAAAGGTTTCGCCTTTTTTTACAATGAAGCGCTTTTTATTTAAGACAAGGGTCACTTGTCCTTCTAATACGTAACCAAATTCTTCACCAGGATGCGAATCATCAATTGTTGATTGACCACCAGGTTTGATTTCGATAATGATTGGTTCCATTTCATATTTTAAGGCATTTGGTACAATCCAGGAAATGACTGAACCTAATTCAGGTGACTCTTTCTCGTAATAATCTTCCTTCGTAAATACGATTTTAGCATCTTCATCTTCTGGTTTCGAGAAAAACTCGTAAGGTTCAACCCCCAAGACTTCAAGTATTGCAAATAACGTTTGAATTGAAGGGGATGTTAAGTTGTTTTCTAGTTGAGAGATATAACCCTTTGTTAATTCTAATCTATTAGCAAGTTCTTCTTGGGTTAGATTATTTCCTAGTCTTAAAGCCCTGATTTTCTTGCCGATGTCTAACATCATTAGGCTTCGTGAACAGCAGCGATACCTGGTAACACTTTACCTTCTAGGTATTCAAGTGAAGCACCGCCACCTGTTGAGATGTGTGAGAATTTAGATTCTAGATCAAATTTTGCAACTGCTGCTGCTGAATCTCCACCACCAACGATAGTTGTTGCGTTAGGGAAAATTTCAGCAAGTGCTAATGCAACTTGTTTAGTTCCATTTTCAAACTTCTCCATTTCGAACACACCTTGAGGTCCGTTCCAAACAACTGTTTGAGCACTTGAAATAATTTCTTTGAATCTTTCAACTGTCTTAGGACCAATGTCTAAGCCCATTTCATCAGCTGGGATACTATCGAAATCACGAACGTTTGTTTCAGTATTTGCATCAAATGCTTTACCTGTTACTACATCGAATCCTAATTCAATTTTACCATTAGCTTGTTCTAATAATTCTTTTGCTAAATCAACTTTATCTAATTCTACTAATGATTTACCGACTTCAAAGCCTTGTGCTTTTAAGAATGTAAATGCCATACCACCACCGATTAAAACTTTATCAGCAATCTTTAATAGGTTTTGGATCACTTCAATTTTATCTGAAACTTTAGCACCACCTAAGATTGCGACAAAAGGTCTCTTAGGGTTTTCTAATGCTCCACCAATGAAGTTAATTTCTTTTTCAAGTAAGAAACCAGCAACAGCTTCTTTAATGTTTGCAGAAATACCAACGTTTGAAGCATGTGCTCTGTGTGCTGTACCGAACGCATCGTTAACAAATACATCACCTAATGAAGCCCAGTATTTACCGAGTTCATCATTGTTCTTAGATTCTTTATTACCATCTAAGTCTTCAAAACGTGTATTTTCAAACATTAACACATCACCTGATTTCATTTCAGCGATTGCATCTTCTAATGCTTTACCACGTGTTACACCAACAAACTTAACTGGTTTATTGATTAATTGACTTAATCTTTCAGCAACTGGTTTCATTGAGTTAGTTGCTTTATCTTCTTCAGTCTTAATTCTTCCTAAGTGTGAGAAAAGAATTGCTTTACCACCTTGAGCGATCACATACTCAATTGTAGGTAATGCAGCAACAATACGTGTATCGTCAGTAATTGAACCATCTTTAGCAAGTGGCACGTTAAAGTCAACACGTACGAGTACTTTTTTATCTTTCAAATTAAGATCTCTTACAGTTTTTTTAGCCATGATTATTCTCCTTTTAATATTTATCGTTTCACCAGTTGATATTATACCATGAGACGATAACAGATTTCATTAGTGAAGTGTATGAAAGTGTATTCATACTAAACTTTCTTTATATTTAAATATATTAAATATAGCGCGTTCAATTCGCTTATATTCTTCCATTTTCATTGGAATTTCTAAGGTTTCATCTTTGCTAAAGTGTATCCATAGATTTTCACCCTTAGATTCAATGCTTTCTATTGCGAAAAAATTAATAAAAATTGACTCATAACTTTTCAAACTTCCCGTATGAAAAAAGACTATTTCTTCAGAGACAATAATTGGTATTTTATAACCCAGATTGAGTGTTTCTTTAACTGCCTTTAAATAGCCTTCTAGTGAGAACAGATGTTTCATACAAAGATTTTTTATCGCACCATATGCACTTCTTCCAAGGACCCTACCTTCAGGATAAGAAATGCCACCTAAAGAATCATTTTTAATATAATAAATCATTTTAATTACCTTCTTAATATTTCATATTATAATGTTATAATAAGAAAAAGAAAGGGTCATCATAAAGGTTTCCAATTATGCTTCAAATTTCTTATTTTAAACCCATTAAAGATAAACAAATTAAATTTTTATATGAAACTATTACTAAACATTTACATAATATTGAAAAGTTTAAATCTATAGAAGCTTGTAACCAATATGCAAATGATTTGAAAGCTTTTATGAATGGTCATACAAAAAAAGATCCTTTATTTAAAGATCTTAGAAAAGCAATCAACCCAGGTTATAAATTCTATCCTGAGGTTTTATTAGAATTTGTAAAATTCAAGTCTTTATATTTAAAAAATCCTCGCGTAAAAACACTTGATGATTTATACTTATATACTGCACATCAATCAAGTTTTGGATTTTTATTATTATCACTTGGTGATAGTTTCCAAAAACCTTTAAAGCTCATTGAAACCCTTGGTATCATTGATGGATTATCAAATATTCTAACCAATTTTCATGCATTTAATAAACAAGGTCTCATTCATTTTCCTTTTAACTTAATTCAAGATTATGATATTGATTTTGACTTAGATGGTAACTTTCTTATCAATGATAAATTTATCCATATGTGGGATATGATTGCATATAAAGTGCTCATGTTAATCAATGAAGTTCAACTCACAAAACATCAGTTTGACGAACTAAATCAAATACTTGTCGACACTTTCATAAAAGATATTAAAAGTGATCTTACAAGATTTGAACAAGCTGAAATTAAAAATAAAAGGTAAGACAATTGTCTTACCATTTTTATTAACCGATTGAGCCTTCCATTTCAAGTTTGATGAGTTGATTTAATTCAACTGCATATTCCATCGGAAGTTCTTTTGAGAATGGTTCAATGAATCCCATAACAATCATTTCAGTTGCTTCTTCTTCGGTTAAACCACGGCTCATGAGATAGAAGAGTTGTTCTTCAGAAATCTTAGAAACGGTTGCTTCATGTTGTAAGAAGACATCACTGTTTTTAATGACGTTAACTGGAATTGTATCTGATGTTGACATACCATCTAAGATGATTGTGTCACATTCGATATTTGATTTAGAACCTTTAGCTTTTTTACTAAACATTACTTTACCACGGTAGTTAACTTTACCACCACCACGTGAAATTGATTTAGATACAATTGAAGATGTTGTATTCGGTGCTAAGTGAATCATACGTGCACCAGCATCTTGCCATTGATTCTTACCTGCAAATGCAATCGAAATGGTTGTACCTTTTGCGTGTTCTCCCATTAAGATACATGAAGGATACTTCATTGTAATTTGGCTACCGATATTACCATCAATCCATTCCATATGTCCATTTTCATAAACATGTGCACGTTTTGTTACTAAGTTTAAAACGTTACTTGACCAGTTTTGAATTGTTGTATAACGGCAAGTTGCATCTTTCTTAACAATAATTTCAACAACTGCACAGTGAAGTGATTCTTTTGAATATGTTGGCGCAGTACAACCTTCAACATAGTTAACATATGCACCTTCATCAACAATAATTAAAGTTCTTTCAAATTGACCCATTTGATCTGAGTTAATTCTAAAATATGATTGTAATGGTTTTGTAACCTTAACACCTTTTGGTACATAGATAAATGAACCACCACTCCATACTGCAGAGTTTAATGCTGCATATTTGTTGTCGTTTGGTGGAACAACTTTACCAAAATACTCTTTAACAAGTTCAGGGTATTCACGTAACGCTGTATCTGTGTCAACATAAATCACACCTAAATCTTCTAATTCTTTCTTTGTTGCATGATAAACAACTTCAGATTCGAATTGGGTTGATACCCCTGCAAGATAATTTCTTTCTGCTTGAGGAATGCCTAAACGTTCAAAAGTATTTTTAATTTCTTCTGGTACTTCATCCCAAGAAGTTTCAGCTCTATCTGATGGTTTGATGTAATATGTAAATTCATCAAAGTTAATAAATGATAAATCCGGACCCCAATCAGGATTCTTTAATGTCATAAATTGTTTGTAAGCACGAAGACGAAAATCAGTCATCCATTTTGGTTCATTCTTAATGCCAGAAATCTGAGCAACAATTTCTTCATTAATACCTTTACCAGTATCCATGATTGGTTTAGATGGCGTAACAAAGCCGTACTGATACTCACCAACAATATTATCTATTTTCTTTTTAGTATCATCCATAGGTCATTCTCCTTTGTAAGATTCCAGTCCTTTTTCATATGCTTTCCAAGCCAGTGTAGCGCATTTCACACGTGCTGGAAATTGATGGACTGTTTGATAGGCGATTGCATCACCTTCTAAGATATCTGCATCATAATCTTCACCCTTAATTAATGTGAAAAATTCATTGATGACTTTAAGTGCATCAGCAACTTTCAATCCCATTAATGTTTGGGATGCGACTGAGGCTGATGAACAACAGATGGAACATCCAACACCTTGTTGTTTTAGATCGATGATGGTATCACCTTCAACTTTAAGCTGAACGACGATATCATCACCACAAGTTGGGTTATTCAGATGGACTGTGAGGTACGATGCATCATTGACTAAACCTTTGTTTTGAGGGTTCTTATAATGATCCATAATAACTTCACGGTATAAGTTCTTTAAGTCCATATTTGATCCTTTCAAAGTGATTTGAAGAAATCACGGGTTGCAAGAATTGCTTCAACAAATTTATCACAATCGGCAAAATTATTATAAATACCAATTGAGAGTCTCACTGTTGCAACCTGATTAAGATACTTCATCGTTAATTGATTACAATGATGACCAGCTCTGACTGCTACCTTATATTGATCTAAGAAGCTTGCTGTATCATGTGGGTGAAGATCTTTGATATTAAATGTAATTAACCCTGAATCTGATGCTTTATTAAAGATTTCAATATCAGCTTCATTTTCAAGTTTTTCTAAGATATATTTTTTAAGTTCTAATTCATGTTGATGAATCTTTTTAAGTCCAATCTTTTTTAAGAATTTGACCGATTCACGTAAACCAATTGCTTCTGCGATTGCCGGTGTACCTGCTTCAAAATTATAAGGTAGTGCTTTGAAGCTTGAACCTTCAAGTTTGACTTTATCAACCATTTCCCCACCGAATTCGGAAGGATTTACTTTTGCAATCGATGATCTTTTACCATATAAGACACCAATACCATTTGGACCATACATCTTGTGTCCTGAAAAGACTAAGAAGTCACAATCCATCTTTTTGACATCAATTGGTAAATGTGCAATACTTTGTGCAGCATCTAAAACTGTCATTGCACCAACTTTACTTGCAAGTTTAATCATCTTTTCAATTGGTGTAATATAGCCCATCACATTTGAAATATGATGTGTCACAACAAGTTTAGTTTTCTTTGATAAGACTTTTTTGAAGTTTTCAATTGTAATCTTACCATTATCAAGTGGAATAAATTTTACGACGAGTTGTTTTCTATAAGATAAATCTAACCAAGGTAATAAATTTGAATGGTGTTCTAGTTCTGAAATCACAATTTCATCGCCTGGTTCAAATAAATCATCCATGCCACGTGCAAGCATATTCAACCCGTGTGTGGTTGATTTAGTAAAAATAATCTCATCTTGTTCCGCATTGATAAATCCAGCAATATCGCCTCTTGCACCTTCATAAAGTTCGGTTGCGATACTTGCAAGTTCATATACGCCACGATGGACATTTGTTCCATTATATGCAAGGTAGTCATACATTGCATCAATCACTACTTTTGGTTTAAGGCTAGATGCAGCAGAATCAAAAAAGGCCATATCCGGATATTTTTTATATATAGGGAATTGTTTTCTAATTCTATCTACATTTAACATTAGATTCTCTCATTCACCAGTGTAATCACTTGATTTTTAATTTGTTCGTCATCAATTTCATCAATGACGGGTTGTAAGTAACCATTAATAATTAATTTTTGTGCTTCAGCTAAAGACAAACCACGAGAACGTAAGTAATAGAGGACATCTTCTTCTAATTTACCAACTGTTGCAGCATGACCTGCTTTAACATCGAATTCATCAATAATTAGAATTGGGTTGACATCAATTTGAGCAGCATCGTTTGTGATGATCCCTTTAAGTGTTTGGAAATCTGAAGCTTGTTTCATACCTTGTTCAATTTGACCAACACCATTGATTCTAACAATTCCATTTTCACCTGCAATACCAATGTTTAACATTTCAGCAATTGTCATTGGTGCATAATGGACCATTCTAACATCTAAATTTTGTTCATGATTTAAACTTGAAACAGCAATTGTTCTAAGTTTAAGGTTAGCACCTTTACCGTTTAAGTCTAAATGTAATTTAACATCTACTTTATCTGAGATAAATCCACCAACAAATTCAAGATTTGAATCACTTAATGTCTTTGACATAAATGACACATCACTATGTGCATTGTGGATATCTGCTATAAATAAGAATTTAACATTTGAATTTTCTTTTGTTTCTAAATTGATTTGGTAATTTGATGGTTCAGTTAGATGATCTTCAATATCTAAAATTAATTTAACTTGGGTTGATTCTTCAACAACTACATTCAGGTTTGTTACAGTTCTTTCAATTAATTTGATTGTAACTGTATCTTCAAAAACTTTACGTTTTGCGAAAACCAAAGTGTTTCCGTCAAAACTTAAACCATTAGGTAATGTTTGATCTTTCCCTAAAAGAATTTGACTCATAATTATTCTTTACCAGCTTCGAAATGAATACCAAGTTCTTCTCTTACCCATTCGTAACCAGAAGCATCAATCTTAGAAATTAATTCTTGTCCACCTGTTAATACAATCTTACCATCAATCATGATATGTACATGGGTAGGTTTTACATAATCTAAAATACGTTGGTAGTGAGTAATTAACACACAACCAAAGTCTTTTGAAATCATACCGCTGATATTTTCACCAACAATTCTTAATGCATCAATATCAAGACCTGAGTCAATTTCATCCAAAATAGCAAATTTAGGTTTTAAGGTCTTAAGTTGTAAGATTTCATTACGTTTTCTTTCACCACCCGAAAAACCTTCGTTTAAATAACGATGTGGTAAGTCTTCGCGCATTTTTAATTCTGCTGCGTTCTTTTCATACTCCATAATGAACTTAATTAAAGGCATTTCTTTACCAGAAACAGCTTTAACTGCACTTCTCATAAAGTCAGCATTGGTAACCCCTGAAACTTCTTGAGGATATTGCATTGCAAGAAATAAACCCGCTCTTGCACGTTCATCTACTTCAAGTTCTAAAAGGTTTGCATCATCAAGGAAAGCTTCTCCTTGTGTCACTTCATATTTTGGGTGACCCATTAATGCAGAAGCTAAAGTACTTTTACCTGTACCATTTGGCCCCATAATTGCGTGTACTTCTCCAGAATTTACAACTAGATTCACACCTTTAAGTATTTCTTTTCCTTCAATTTCGACATGAAGGTCTTTGATTGTCAAAGTTGCCATAATATACTCCTTCTATAAATATTCCAAAAACATTATAACATCACTACACCTTTTAAAGGTGTAGGATACAACCACATTTACTAAACTCCAAAAACTATGGGACGATTGTGAGGATTGAAGTCCTCTGACCATCCAGATGGAATTGAACTAAATGCAGTTTGAATCGTTAAATTACTACATCCAAAGAATGCATAACGTCCCACATGGGTTGCATTGATTCCAATATAAATGGTTTCAAGTGAAGCATTTTGACCAAATGCACCTTCTTCAATACGTAAAACTGTATCCGGTAGTGTAATTGATTCTAAATTTGTTGCACCATAAAATGCATAGTTTCTAATATATTGTAGACTATTGCCTACATCGATTGTCTCGAGACTGGTTGCGTTTTGGAATGCATATTTACCAATCTCAACGAGTGAGTCTCCGAAAGTAATTGTCTTTAATTTTGAATTATCTTTAAATGCATAGTCACCAACATGAGTAATTTCACCTAAGATATTAACGACTTCTAATTTTGAATTACCTAAGAATGCACTTTCTAAAATTCTTGTTACATTCTCTGGTATTGTAATTTCTACTAAGTTCTTATTATTTGCAAAAACTTTACCACCTAAATACCTTACAGTATCTGGAAGTGTTATTGATTCTAACCCAGAACCTTCAAATGCACTACTGTGAATTTCTTCTAATTCACTTGGTAGAACTACAGATTTTAACGATGCTGTGCCACTAAACGCACCTTGTGGAATCACTTTGATGTGATCTGGTATTGAAAGCACTTCTAAACTTGGATTATTAAAGAATAAATATGGCTCAATGGTTTCTAACATTTCTGGTAAAATGGCTTCTTTAAGGGATGTGGTGTTTCTAAATGCACCAGATCCAATATAGACGATTTCATCATGTAAATGGATTTTTTCTAAGTTAGCCATACCTTTGAACGCTTCATCACCAATCCACTCTATCCATTCAGGGATTGTAAGTTCTGTAATACCCAGATTACCTTCTAAGAAATATGCAGGAATATAATTAACACCTTCAGGAATATTAAAACTTTCAAGGTTTACAGTAAATGAAAACATACCACTACCAAATGCTATGACACCTTCAGGAATTGAAATTTCAGTTAAACTTGCCATATTAGAAAAAGCATATCCACCAATTGAATAAAGTGAATCCGGTAAATTCAATGCAGTAATTGCATTCGTTTTATGAAATGCATAAGCACCGATTGTTTCTACACCACTAGGTATTTCTACATGCGGCAATCTTGTTGCTGTGTAGAATGTATAACTTGGAATAGATTTTAAATCTGAAGGTAAACGTACTTCTAATAAGTTATAGTCGTTATAAAACAATCCTGAACCAATTTGTATGCCATCTGCAAGATATGCAGAGATTAATGTTGGGTTATTGGCAAACGCATAATTACCAATAGATTTGATGTGTGGTCCAACTTCGATTGTTCTAATACCTGAGCTTGCAAATGCATTTGGCCCAATCGCAACAACTTTTTTATTGTTGACAGATTCTGGAATGACAACATCTACTTCACTTGAACGGTACCCAACAATCATCACAGTATCTGCATCAATGTCATCAAATATGAAAAGCATATCTGGTGTTTTAATTGTATATGCAAGTGTTGAAATTAAGGTTAAGAAAATTCCGCTGATTAAAACAAATAAATTCTTTAAATTTCTACTTGAAATAAAGAATACGAGACCTGCCCCAAACACGAAGAATCCTATAATGAGTAATAATGTGAGTGGTAAGTATGAGACGCCATTATAGTATGGCAGTAAGGTAGATAGTGGTATTAAAACAAGCATTGAGCCATAGAGTGTCATATAATGAACAATATTTGCGTAACCTGTTTTATACCAATATCTATTAAAGTTAGCAAGACCTACGATAACAAATACAATAGAGGATAAGAGTAAACCCACCCATACAGCATTGTTTAATAATGATATTGTCATACTAACAATAAAGAAAAGGGTTGCTATGATTAAAGAAGGTACATTTGGTAATGTATTTAATACCTTCTTACGAGACATGTAATGTCCCTCATGCATACCCTTTTTGTAAAATTCTAAAGCTTTTTTATAATCTTTTTTAACACTTAGACCAAGCTCATGTTTTAAGCCTTCTCTAAAGTTTTCGTTCTCTACTCGATTCATGTGATCATCCTTTACGCCATTAATATAATTAATGTTATGATTGCTGGTATTAATACCATGAGTGCACAGAAATAAGCAGCTACTATGTAAAATTTAGGAATTTGATTATTCTGAACCTTCATCATGAAAGTGTAATAATCTTCTTTTGGTTTCTTACCTACAAATAATAATAAAAATGTTTTTGTTCCGTGAATTAAAGGTGAAAACAGGTTCATGTTATAAACCGTTAAGATCCAAGCAACAGCAAATTGAAGTGCAAAAGCAAACCATAATGAATCGCCCCAAGCCATAAGGGTAGCAAAATCATTTTGCCATACAAGTCCAAAGAGTAATAGTAAACTGTTTGAAATCAATGCATATAGAAAGACTAATCCAGCTTTTTTTAATTGCTCTTTTCTTTTTCTTTTTTGACGTTCTTCTGGTGTGAGCGTATCTTGTACTGAAACTTGTTTTTTTTCTTCTTCGATAACAGGTTCATTAATGGATTCATCAATGACTAATTCCTGTTTGACAAACGTCATTTTATTTAATTTTTTCTTATCGTTTTGATCCTGATTCACTGGTTTCAACTCCACATAATTTTTGAATCATATTTGTTGCATAGTAATAAAATTTATTTGGATAAACTTTTTTCGGACGGAGGTGATAAATTTCACCTTCATTAAGATATAGGTCACAATTGATTTGAATTAAAGCACTTTGTGTCTCATTGAAATTAATGATTTGATCCGCTCTATTTCTTGCTTCTTCTGAATATGTGTCATACTTTCTAAATTGTAATACAATTTGATTTCTAACCTTTTTTCTGTCGCTATAATTTGAATATATCATATCAAGCGCAATATTTACCTTTTGTTGATAAAAATCAAAGTCAGGTTTGGTTGTTAAGATTACCGCAACAAAAGAAAGTCTTCTGGAGCGGACACTTTGTAAATTTTTAGTAAACTGATAGAATATAACAAAGTCATCATATTCTACTTTATCAAGGAACCCTTGACGTTGAAGTCTTGTATAAAATGATGGTGTAAATGGTTTGATAGGTACTTTATAAGGTCCTTGATCATCACTTAGCATCTTGTAGTATTTGTAATACATTGCATGCACTAAGAATTTTGATTTAAAGACAACAAATAAGATGGTGCCAATTAATAAATAAACGAGATAAACTGTAACGATGTCATCAAATCTTGCCTCAAGTAATGACATGATTGGATATGTAATTAAGAAGATTAATAGACTGAAAAAGATGAAAAAGAGATATAAATCTCTTTTTCTTTTAAAGTATTTCAGTTGGTCATTAATTAAATTGCTTGCCATTGTGCGTAGATTGTTACTGGCTGAGTTCTGGTCCATAATGAACCATCGTTAATCCAATCACCTGTGCCATCAGCTTTGGTATTCCAACCAACAAATGTATAACCCGCAGTATCTGGGAATGTTGGGAAATTTTCTCCATAAGTGATTTCAGTACCATATGCAAATGTTACAGCCTTAGGATGTGATAATCCTGATGATGCACCGTTTGGATGGTTGTGGCGATATGTTACAGTTACTTTAATGACTGAGTAGTGTGCATAAACATAGAGGTCAGTTGTTTGATCTGCTGGGATTGAGTTAATACCCGCATCTCCAGGTTTTGTACCATCTGTATTTGGATATTTAGTTGTGTCTGGTGCATATAAGTACCAACCCTTAAATTGATAACCTGTTTTTTTCACTTGTGGTAAGACTTTAATATCACCAGCCATGAATGTATAAGGCACAGTTGCAGGGTTGTTGAATTCTCCACCATATAGTTCATAAATGATGTTTCTTTCTAATACACCCCATTTAGCATATAGAACAATACTTTGTCCTGGCATAACATCTGTATCAAAGTCCCAAACTTGTGTTAATTGACGGTCTTTATACCATCCAACAAAATCATATCCATCACGAACAGGATCTTGTGGAACTTCAATTTTAGCACCTGGTTCAACATCTTCTAAACTAGCTAACGGTTGAGCACCGTTACCAGTGAAAAAATATACATAAAGTGTATCATGTTCAATTTGTTTATCAGCACATGCAATGAGAGTTAAGGCTAAAAGGAAACTGATAATTAAAGTACTAATTTTTTTCATATTTCAATTGCCTCCTTATGCTTTATTTACACTATTTTTAGCGTATTGTTCTTTCATAGTTTTAAACTCTTGATCATTTGCGTATACAAAGTGATCTTTAGAGATTTCTTTTAATGATGGTTTATCATTACGATAGTTGTGTTGTGCTGGGTTGTAATGAATTCTCTTACGGCCTTTTTCATAATCTGGGTCTGGTTGAGGAATTGCAGATAATAATGATACAGTATATGGATGCATTGGATTTTTGAATAGCTCTTCTGATGGAGCCATTTCAACAATCTTACCATAGTACATAACTGCAATACGATCACAGAAGAATTTAACGACTGATAAGTCATGGGCGATAAATAGAATTGTTAAGCCAAGTCTTTCTTTTAATTCAGTTAAAAGGTTAATAACTTGGGCACGAATTGACACGTCAAGTGAAGAAATTGGTTCATCAGCGATGATAACGCTAGGATTCATAATTAATGCTCTAGCGATACCAATTCTTTGGCGTTGACCACCTGAGAATTCGTGTGGGTATCTTGATGCATATTCTGGTGCAAGACCTACTAAATCAAGTGCAGTTGCAACTTTTTCAGTAATCTCTTCATCTGAATATCCACCTTGAATAGTTAAACCTTCACCAATAATTTCTTTAACAGTCATTCTAGGATTTAATGAAGAAATCGGGTCTTGGAAGATCATTTGCATTCTTTGTGAAGCAACAAGTGTATCATGTGACTTATTCACGTGTTTAACTTCTGAAATCATTGCTTTTTCTTCTAAAATCTTTTCTTCAGCTAAGGCTTTAATCTCTTTAATTTTTGCTGCTCTTTCAGCTTTAACTGATGCATCAACTTTTTCAACAGGAAGTGCTTGAATATCTGCTTTAAGTTTTGCTTTAACAGCTTTCATTTCAGCTTTAATTCTTGCTTTTTCTTCTGATGCAGCTTGTGCTAATTTCTTTAGTGTATCAGAAATTGCACCAAAATTTGGCTGAGCAAGATCTAACTTATCTTTCTCAAATTGAGCTTTTCTTGCTTTTGTTTTTTCTGCTTTATCAAGTGATAGTGCTTTAATTTGATTTGCTGCTTCTTTTTTATCTAAGATATGTGCTGCTGCTTCTTTAATTTTTGGTTCATAAGTCACAGTTAATTCAGAAACTGTTTGTTCATATTCAGATTTTAATGTTGCAAGACGTTCTTCGATTGTTTCTTTAGAAAGTGCTGCAGAATCTTTTAAACCTTCAACCTTACGATTGTAGTTAGTTTCTAAAATCTTTAGTTCATTTTGATATTCAACTTCTGCTGAATTCTTAGTTTGAACAATAATATCTTTTTTCTTTAAAATGAAATCAAATTGTAAGTTTTCAACATCTAATTTATATTGTGTTTTGATTGTATAAAGTTTTTCTTTATACTCATCGATTGGATGATTAGCTGCTTTAATATCTGCTGCTAATTTCTTTTCAACTTTATCTAATTCAATATTTAAATCTAATATCTTTTCTTTAAATTCGTCTTGTAATAATACAATTTGACGTTTTCTTTGATCTAGATTTAAAATTTGATTTTGCATATCTTCTTTAATACGTTTAATGTTATTCACATGATTTAAGTAACCTGCACCAATTGTTACACCATCTAAGACAATCCTACCTTCAGTTGGATTATAAAGTTTAATAATCGTTCTACCAGTAGTTGTCTTACCGCATCCAGACTCACCAACCAAACCAAAGACTTCGCGCTTATAAACATCAAAAGAAATATCATCAATTGCAGGGATTGCAATCTTATTCTTTCCGACGCCAACGTTGAAGTATTTTTTTAAGTTTTTAACTTCGAGTACTTTTTGAGAGTAATCTACTACGTTATCGTTCATTTGATAATGCTCCCTCTTTGTTTTTGTAGGCGTTTAACAGCTTTTGGTAGTTCAACTTTAGGTGCATCTGGGTGTAATAACCAAGTTGCAGCATAGTGCGTGTCAGTGACTTTAAATAGTGGTGGTTGTTCTTCGAAATCAATTTCTAATGCATATTTATTTCTTGGAGCAAAAGCATCACCCTTTGGTGGGAAAATCATGTTTGGTGGTGTACCAGGAATAGCATCTAAGTTTTTAGATGTTGCTAAGTTAGGCATTGATGATAATAATGCCCATGTATATGGATGTTGAGGATTATAGAAGACTTCTTCAGCCTTACCAATTTCAACAATTTTACCCGCGTACATAACAGCAATTCTGTCTGCCATGTTTGCAACAACCCCTAGGTCGTGGGTAATAAAGATAATAGATAGGTTACGTTCTTTCTTTAATTTGTTAATTAATTCAAGAATTTGACCTTGGATTGTAACATCAAGTGCTGTTGTTGGTTCGTCACAGATTAAAATTTCTGCGTTATTAGCAAGTGCAATTGAGATAACAATTCTTTGTCTCATACCACCTGAAAATTGGAATGGATATTGATTGTATCTTGCAGCTGCATTTGTGATACCAACTTGTTCCATAAGTTCGATAGCACGTTTCTTAGCCATTTCTTGTGGCATGCCCATCTTAAAGATTAAGGCTTCAGAAATTTGTTTACCAACTTTAACAATTGGGTTCAATGAACTCATTGGATCTTGGAAGATCATTGAGATTCTTGATCCTCTAACTTCGTGGAATAATTCTTCTGGAAGTTCTAAAAGGTTTCTACCTTGATACATGATAGATCCACCCTCGTAGATTGAGTTACCAGCAAGTAATCCCATGATTGCACGAGATGTGACGCTCTTACCAGAACCTGATTCTCCAACGATTGCTAAAGTTTCACCTTTATGTAAATCGAAGGATACACCACGGATTGCCTGTAAGATACCATATTGAGTTTTAAATGAGATCTTGAGATCTTTAACTTCTAAAATTTTATCGCTCATTATTCAACACCTCTCAATGATGGATTGAACGCATCACGTAATCCATTACCAAACAAGTTGAATGCGATCATTAAGATTGCAATATAAATTGATGGGAATAATAGTAAATAAGGATATGAATGCATTTGTGCTTGACCTTGTTGAATTAACATACCAACAGAAATCGCTTCTTTATAGTTGATGATACCCAAGAATGAGTAAGTCGCTTCTGAGAAGACGAATGCTGGAATTGCTAATGCATATGAGGTCACAATTAAACCTAATGTATTAGGTAAGATGTGTTTAAACATGATACGCGCATCACTTGCACCAAGTGTTCTAGCTGCAAGTACATATTCACGGTTTTTGAAGCGGTAGAATTGCATACGACCTGTTCCATATGAGCCAATCCAACCTGTTGCTGTGAAGGCAACAATAATCACCCATAGGTCAGTACCAAATCTTAATGTTAATAAGACAAGAACTGATAGGAATGGAACTGCTGAAACAATTTCAACAAAACGGTCAAATAACAAGTCTAGAACACCACCATAATAACCAACGATAGAACCGATAGTTAAACCGATGACAGCATTAATTAAGACAATACCGATTGCCATAAGGATAGAGATTCTAGCACCTCTCCAAATTTCAGTGAATAAATCACGTCCATGTTCGTTTGTACCAAACCAGAAATATGTATCTTCTGGTAATTGGTTTAAAGCTTGTTTAAAGCGGTCCACTCTAACTTTATATGTGATAAATGGATTCGCAGGATCTTGTGCATTTGGTGATTCTGTGATTGAAATCACGTCAATGATAATATTTCTTGCTAAATAAGCTTCAAATTGAGCACGAGATAAGTTTTCGATAACAGGTGCTAATGGATCAGATCCTAAAGTACCATGGTTACCAAAATATGTTGTTGGCATATAACTTTGTGTATAGTTGACAAATTTATAGTGGTCAACAACCACTGTAAACTCAGTGATATCTGCATAATTTGGGTGGTTTACATCCTCAACTAATTCTTGAGGGAAACCAGAGATAATAACACCTTCACCATAAGGTGAGTTTGCAACTGCATTTAAGAAATATTTACCTGCAGTAACTTCTCTTCTGCCATCGAAAATACCAAAATTTTCGAGGAAAGGAATTTTAGGTTCAATAAATTTAAAACGTAATGCTAAGTTTGGATCGCGTTCTGGAAGATCATACGGTTTCATATAAGGCCCAACGAGCACCATGAAAAACACGAAGCAAATAACGATAAACGCTACCAATGCACCTTTGTTTTTCTTGAATCGGTTCCATGAGTCTTGATAATAACCAATTTCTTTAGTTTCTAATGGTAAGTCCTTAATAAGATCACTTTTATCATGAACAAGGACTAATTTGTTTTTATCAATATTCATCATGAGGCAATCTTCCCACTTCCCACACGAACTCTAGGGTCAAATAATGTATATGATACGTCACCAACGATACCTGATAACAGACCAATAAATTGACCGAATGTGTTAATTAACATAAGCATTGCATAATCTGGTGGTGTTGAGTTGAATGCATCTAAATAGATTTTACCGGTACCGTCTACACGGAATAGACGTTCAGTGATTAAACCACCGTTAATCACACCAATGATACCGATGAAAATACCTGGTAAGAAAGGCACTAATGCATTCTTTAGTGCGTGTCTGTATGTTGCTTGTCTTAAAGTTAAACCTTTAGAACGAGCTAGCAACATATAATCTTGCGTTAGTTGTTCGGTTAATTCAGCACGTACGCTTCTTG
Organism: Acholeplasma equirhinis; assembly: GCF_017052655.1. NCBI lineage: Bacteria > Bacillati > Mycoplasmatota > Mollicutes > Acholeplasmatales > Acholeplasmataceae > Acholeplasma > Acholeplasma equirhinis. Next base: position 45,583 of record NZ_JAFIDC010000002.1, on the reverse strand, counting down.
CTAATCCTGGTACGCTCACGATTGTTAACACGATAACTGGCATGATATATGTTGATACCCCCCACCAGAAGTCAGAATTGAATTGATCTGCAGTAGCAACAACGTGACTCGGAATCCATCCTAATTGGAAGAAGAATACGAATTGGACGATAACAACCACAACGAAATACGGTACAGAAATAAAGATCATGATACCGATTGAAATCACATGGTCAATCCACTTATTTTTAAATAGCGCAGCCAATACCCCTAGACCGATTGCTAAAGGAATTGATAAGAAATAAGGGATGATATTGATTTGAATTGATGCTGGGATTTTTGAGAAATAATATGATCCAACGTCAGCTCTTTTTTGTTGTGAGAAACCAAAAGAACCTTCCGTGAAGATATTTCTTACCCAGTATGCAAATTGTACCGGAATGGGTTGATCCCAACCTTCTTTTTCTCTTAGAGTCTGATACCAAGTATTGTCACCAATACCTTCTACAACGTTGTCTGGCATTAATTTAATGAAGACAAAGAATAGAAAGACTGTAATGACGAATGTAATTAGCATGAGACCCATTCTTTTTAATAGATACGAAGTCATAAAGACACTCCCTTTTTTTGAGTCAAAAATCACCAGTTTGGGCCTGATAATTTTAGTTTATATATTATTATACATGAAAATGAAATTTTCACTACTTTTTATTTATAAAAATACTTTGATGTGAAAATCTATGAAACAATGTGTAAAGCCCTTTTTCATACATAATACGCCTGAGATGTTATTCACCCCAGGCGTACATGTAATTTTTTAAAACAAATTAAACTAGGTTAAATTATTCAGCTTGTGCAGCTTCGAAAGCTACTTGGTGAGCATTGTAAATACCAAATTCGAAGTCAGCGTCAGTTGATAGGTAACGATATCTGTTTGAACCCCAACCGAATGCTGAAGAGTAATCTGGCCATAAGATCTTAACGTTGTCAGCATAGATAACAGCTGATGAACGAGTAACTGTTGGAACCATTGGAACTAATTCTAAGAATGCATTTTCAAATGCAGCTGTAATAGCCCATACATCTTGAGTAGCACCTGGGAATGGTTCTTGAGCAGTTGCATCATAAGGAACAGCTTCTGAGTAAACAACGAATGCTAAGTCTAATAAGTTACCACGGAAGATACCCGCTTCTTTATCTTCTTCAGCTTGCATTGATTCCCATAAGTAGATGTAACCTGGTAATGCATCTTCATCATCAGCATCTAATTGATAGATGTAATCTTCGCCAAGTTCTGATAAGTATTCATAAGTAGCTGTTAAATCAATTTCAACATCTTCTAATAAGATATCTGAGTAATCAGCACCTGTTTCATCAAATGGTCCTTGTAGACCGAATTGTGATGCAAGTAAACCACCTAAGAATGGAAGACCAGCCATTTGCCAATGGATACCATATGATGCACCGAAACCAACTGAAGCTAAGTATAGGTCGAAGTCGTATGCAGCGCGTAATGCATTAGTTGCAGCAGCGATTTGTGAAACGATTTCGATCACTAATTTATCTTTTTGACCAGGAGTGTTGAATGCAGTTTCATATGCTTCTTTAATCCAGTTAGCTAAATCCATTGATAATGGAGCATTATCAGAAATGAACTTAAGTGTGATTGGACCAGTATGTTCTGGGTTAGCAGCTTTGAAGTCTGCTAAAGCATCATTGAATAATTGTTGAGCACGTTCTAAGATATAACCTTCAGTACCTGCAGTAATACCATGAGCTTCTAATACAGCAGCGTGAGCTGGTGATTGTGAATAGTATAATGCATCTTGGATATACGCTTTAGTGTCTAGCGGAACTGGTAAAATTGTAGCAGTATTTGGTGCATAAACAGTATTAGCGAAAGCAGTTCTGTTGAAACCATATAATAACGCTTGACGGAATCTTGCATCTTGCATGATCGCAGGTTTTTGATATGGATTTTCAGTTAATTGAGATGGAGCATAGTTTAAGATGATATATTGTGGATAACCATCCCATGATTTATAAACGTTTGGATTTTCTGCATAAGCTTCATAGTATGGAGAAATTAAACCAACACCAGATAAACCACCTTGTTCGAATAAAGCCATACGAGCAGGGATGTCTGCAACTATTTCATAAACTACAGATTTGTAGTTGATTACATCTTTCTTAACATAGTTGTAATTCTTGTTAAGTACGATTCTTTGGTTTTCAGCCCAGTTCTTGATGATATAAGCACCATAAGAAATGTATGGGTTTGCAGGTGTACCATAAGTTGAGTTAGTTCCTTCAGCGTTTAATGAAGCATCATAAGCTGTTGGATGAACTAATCTGATATTACCGAAACCTACAGCAGCAGCTTGAGAAACTGGTTGCCATGTAGTCACTTTGAAAGTGAAGTCATCGATAACTTCAAAACCAACTTGGTCCCAAGTTACTGTAACTTCTACGTCGTCATCAGTACTTGTAGTACCTTTATCGTCGTAACCTAAGTTATATTCAGCAGCATTTAAGATTGGGAAACCTTGAGTGTTTGTAGCATTCTTATAATAAGAAGTCTTACGGAAGTTATTTTGTTTTGGATCTAAGAATTGTTTTAAAGTATACTCGTAAGTATGCGCAGTAACTTGTGTGCCATCTTCGAAGAAGATATCTTCTCTGATTTCAAAAATCCATTGATTTCTTGTTACTTGAGTAGCTTGAGTTCTATCATATTTACCATCAACAGTGAAGTCATCGCCTTCAATGTCTTTAGGGAATGATGTCGCACCAACTAAAATTGTTGAGTAGTCTAACGCTTCAACTGAGTATTCTTTAGCTGAAATCTTAGAGAAATCACCAACGTAGTCAGCAACGCCATCAGCGATAGCTTTATCCCAGTCAACTTCAGTAGTATATAAAGAAGTTGCTAAGTCACCAATTAAACCATCTTCATGTGAGAATTGGTAAACTAATGGGTTTAAGATGATTGTAGTATCAGCCGTGAAGCTTGAGAAGTATGTTTCACCATTTGACCAAGTAACAGTCTTAGAGTTTACTGGTTCCCAGTATGCATATAATACTGTTGAACTTGAAACTTCTAATGGGAATGATACAGCTTGTGGTTCTAACCAAGTTAGACCAGCTTTACCTCTGAACCAACCACCGAATGTGAATCCTTCTCTTACTGGAGCAGCTGGTGCAGCAGCAACTGTACCACCATTTTCCCCTAAGAATACAGGTTCGATTGTTGCGGCAGTCTTAGTGTTAAATCTAACAACCTGATGATGAGACCATTTAGCGAATAATGTTAAATCACCAGTAACAGGTGTTTCGAAATTGTAAGGACTACCAGTACCTTCTGCAGTAGTATACCAACCAACGAATTGATAGCCTGATCCATCTTGATCGAAAGCTTTAGTTGGGTCTTCTGGTTCTACTGCTAATTCTCCATCTTTAACGGTTTGAGCAGCAACAGCTGAACCGCCTTGGGAGTTAAAAGTCACTGTAAATGTTTCTTCTTCAGCCGGTGGAGTTTCCACACACGCGATTAACGCGAGGGCTGCAAAAGCAACTAAAGCAAATGACATTAATTTCTTTAGCATAATTATTTTTCCTCTCTCTTCATAAATAATTTGTGAATTATTATATCATACAAATTTGAATTGCAACAATTTTTTGAAAATTTGAAAACGTTTTCTAACAGGAAAATGCATTTTTTTGGCTTATTTTTGAAAAAACGCATAAATTTAGCCTTTTTTTTATAAAAATTTAGCGCATTCTTAAATTTTGAATACGCTAAATTGTCAATTTATCTTATGAATACACTTCAGCTAAGATACCAAGTAAGATTGTATTGTCATAAATTTGGTTCATTGAAACTGGGTGTGTCGGTACAATACCGAATTCATTTGAATGATACACGTATGGATCTTCTTCTGTACCTGCACCTGTGCGATACGCATTAATGTTATTTGAAGACATTGTGAATGCTGTACCGTTTGGAAGTAGGATAGGCGTAATTGAAGATGCACCACCACCAGATTGAACACCGATGATTGGTCCTAATTGATTGTCTTGGAAAATCGTAGCAAGTGAGTTTGCTGCTGAGAATGAAGTCTTAGTAATTAAAAGACCCCAGTTTAGGTGTGCGTATGTAGGCACGCCTTCAATTTTTACATATGAAGTTGATTCGCCACCGGTATCACCATCAATACTTGATACTGAAAATGGTTGATCCGTAATAAAACCAACGACTCTATATAAAGCACCAACGTTACCACCAGTGTTCCATGAGATATCTAAAATAATAGATTCTAAATCTGGAGCAAGTGATGTGATTAACTCAAGTTGCATTTCCATATAAACCGCTGAATCATCAATAATTAAATCCATAATGGTTGCTGTTAATGGTGCACCGTTTGCAGTTTCTATATCTTCTACATAGAATCCAAGATATGCAAGTTTGTATGTTGCATCATATTTAACAGAAACATTATATTTCTTGTCACCATCAACTTTAGAGAATCCAACAGCTGATGCTTCAAAGCCCACTCCTTGAAGTGCTAATTTATAGTCATCAACATCTGACTCCGTTAAACCTTTAACAAGTAATTCCATAATATTATCTTCTAAATTTGATTGGTTGTAGAAGAAATATTTATTACCACCACTTAATTGAGGTAAGTAGTTTTCAACATTTTGTTTAATAATACCATTAACAATTGATTGATCCCAAGTTGCTGATTCTTGAATATCTGATGTATTGAAATCATCAAGTGATAAGACAACAGATGTTTTAGCAGCATCTAAGAACCAGTATAATGGACGTTTCGGATCATATGCAGCCCAACCTGAACCTGTGATACCCCATTTAGCTGCAATCGCATCATCTGTTGCATATAAACCATCATTGTAGAATGATTGTCCACGAGGTCCCATTTGTCCAAGTGCAGTTAATTGAGGACCAGCATAGGATGCACGGTTATAATAACCAGGATATCCATATGATGTATGTGGTTCATCAATTGATTTATTAATAAGTTCAAATAAAGCTGTTTCGTAATCTCTTGCAGTTGTTGTTAATAATTGATTTTTCTTACTAAATAATAATTCATAATAAGTATCTACATTCATAATATCCTTTAATCCATAGAAATTGTCCATAGCAAACGCTAAGAAATTAAAAGAATGGATTGCTAAATCTTTAGGAACTGAGGTATTATTTACTGATGAATTACGAATTGCACGATATTCATCTGTACCTGATGATGGTAATGCATAAATACCATATAAGCCATCGTAGTTGTAATAAACGTTATAGTATGATGATCCTGCAAATAATTGGTTCGCTATATAATAAGGAACAACAACTTCACCTTCATACATGACAACATCCATATTAAATGGTGTTAAATCATAAACTAAATCATCACCACTATTGAAATATGCACCTTCATGGTCTCTAACATACGTAATATGACGTCCGTAGTTTGTTGATGTTGAATAAACATATGCCCAATAGAAACCTGGGTCAGGTGTTGTAAATGTATTTGTTACTGCATCAATTGTAATATTTAAATCATAAGTGTAATCTTCTTCTTCATCGTAATAGAAATATTGGATGAATAAAGAAGTTTCATCTGTTTCAAATGTGATATCTAATTCTGGATCAATAAATCCTCTTAAAAGATTAAAGAAATCAACAACTCTAACGTAAGGTACTGAACCACCTTCTTCAAATAGAAGTGTTAAGTCACCGCTTGGAACATCATATTCTGTTGTAACATTTGTAAATGGTACATCACGTTCTTCTGTAAGTACAACTTCAGATACTCTATATAATTGAACAGGGAATGCATAATTAACTTTAGTTTGACCTAATGTAAATTCTGCTACAACTTCAGTTTCTAAATCAATATCATCAGAAGGTAATACCGGTAAGATAATACCATTTGATGCGATATATTTAGATTGAATTGTCCATTTAATTGTTGAACCATTTACTGAACCCTTAGTGGATAATGCTAATGTTCTATAGTCAACGTATAAAGTTTGTTCAAGCGCATCTATATCTGCTTGAATCTTTTCCTCATTTGTTGGTTCTTCAATTGGTTCTTCTTCTTCAATTTCTTCCCAACTTGCTGATAAAGTAATATCTGCAGTAATCGGTTGATTGAAATCAAAAGCTAAATCTTCATTATCTAAATACCAATGAACGAAAGTAAATCCTTCTTTAGTTGGATCAGCAGGTTTAGTTGCTTTTCCATCTTCATCGACTGTTTGTGCTGCAACAGCTGAACCACCTTTTGAATCGAAATTGACTGTATATTGTACAGGCTCTTCTTCGATTGGTTCTTCATCAATAGGTGTTTCATCAGCTGGAGTACAAGCGACGATTAATAATACAAACATAAATGCTAGAATGTATTTAAAAAAACTCTTCATGTTGTCTCTCCTTTGAAAAAATTACAAATATAATACCATATTATAAATAAAAATGTAAGTGATATGTAAAGAGATATTTTGAATCTAATTTTTAATATCTAAATTAAACATTGACAAAACCACTAACAGTGATTAGAATTGTAATATAACAACGTTCGTAAAGGGGTGCCTAAGATGTCAACTAAAGAATTAATCTATCAAAATGCAATCGAGCTTTTTTCAACGCACGGATATAATAACTTAGGTATGAGGGATCTTGCGAAAAGTGTTGGCATTAAAGCTTCTTCAATTTATAATCACTATAAATCTAAAGAAGATATTTTAATGGATATCGCAGCTTCATTAATTAAAGAGATGGCAGCACATGTTTATCCTTTATTTAAAAGAACGGATCTTAGCCCAAGACAATTCTTCACGAATGTTTCAATTGAAACAAATAACTTTTTCGAACAACCAAACATCCAAAGACTCACTAGGCTCTTAATGCCACTTCAATTTCAAATTGAAAGATTACGACAACTCATTCATTTAGAGTTTGTTCAAAAACCTCGTGGTGCTTATGGATATTACTTCAAATCTTTAATGGATAAAGGTTTAATGAGAAAAGATGATCCAGTACTTGCTGCTAAGATGTATCACTCATTCTTCGTATATCATTTCTATGAAAGATTCTTAGATGAAAATCCAGATGGTTTCTTAATAAGATATGAATTATTATTTAGAAATCATATTAATTTATTTATGGATTATTTCCAAATTCAAGACTAAATTTAAAATCAAAAGCGACTGATTTCAGTCGCTTTTTTCTTTCTATATTATATACACTATATAAGGATAGCTTTATCCTTACAAAGTTCAATGGTTTCTTGGTCCCAAATAGATGATTGAACCTCACCGATATGTGCTTTTTCAAGCAGTAATAAACATAATCTTGATTGACCTATACCACCACCAATTGTGTAAGGTAAGATTTCATCTTTAATCATTGAATGATATGGATATTTTAAATCATCAAGTTTATTTAAAATTGTAAGTTGTCTAACTAAACTGTTATGATCCACACGTATTCCCATGCTTGAAATTTCAACAGCCATATCTAAAGTCTTGTGGTAGTATAATAAGTCTCCATTTAATAACCAGTCATCATAGTCTGGTGCCCGTAAATCGTGCGGCATACCACTTAAAAGTGGGTATCCAATTCTTTTAATAAAAATACATGGATGTTGTTTAACAATTTCATTTTCTCTTTGTTTAGGTGTTAGGTTAGGAAACATATCTTCTAAGGCTTGAGAATCAATAAAGAAAACATCATCTGGGGCAATAAATTCAAGTGCTGGGTATTTTCTTTTTAAAAGTATAGACGTGTGGTGGATTGCTTTTACAATGCTTCTTACAGTATCTTTTAGATAATCAATTGTACGATCTTTTTTATCAATCACTTTTTCCCAATCCCATTGGTCAACATATAAAGAATGTAGATTATCAAGTTCTTCTTCTTTACGGATTGCGTTCATATCTGTATATAATCCATTTCCCACATGGAAATCATAGCGGTATAAAGCCATTCTTTTCCATTTGGCTAGTGAATGTACAACCTCCGCTTTTTTATTTAAATTCTTTACCATAAATGAAACAGGTTCTTCACCATTTAAACCATCATTTATGCCAGTTTCTTGTAAGACAAAAAGTGGTGCAGATACACGCTTTAAATTCAAATATTGACTGAGTGCTTCTTGGAATGTATTTTTAATAAATCCAATTGCTGTTTGAGTTTCATATAAATTCAGTTTAGACTGATAAGATTCAGGTATAAAAGATCTTTTTTGCATCGATATCCCCTTGATAAATATTTATATCCATTTTATCACTTTTTTAAAATGCGAAAAAAAAGAGGCTCTAACTCTAAAGAGCCCCTTAAAACTTTTTACATTGATGGGTTTGATAAACTTTGAAGTTGTTCAAATAATTCTTGGATTTGAGGACTGTCAACAGCTACAAATGCTTCAAGGTCAGATGCAGTTGGTAATGCTGGAGTTTCTGGTGTGAAATCTAAAATGAATCCAAACTTTTCAACCACAAGGTCTAATTTTTGATTTTCTTCACCCATACCATCGTATTCTACATCAAAATCAAAATCACTAAATTCACCCGCTGCAAAGAATAAAATTCTATCAACTTTCTTATCTAAGATTTCAATTCTAAAGTCAATTTCAAATGATTTTAATGCTGCTTTTAAAGCTGCAATAGCTTCATCAAATTGTTCAAATTGATCTTCTGAAGTTGGTTGTCCATATGCTAATTTAAAATTCTCTACTGCAAGGTCAATTAAATCATCAATCATTGCTTTAGTTAAGTGTAAGCGGATTGTATATAAATCGCCACTTTGATAGATTTTAACGAGATCATTAAAAGTAGCTAATTCTTCTTCAAATTCACCTTCTTCGAAATCTGAAGGAATTTCAAAGCTGTCCAATGTTAATTGTTGAAGCATTTGCCTAATTTGATCATAATCTGCTTGTGTAAATTGGTCTTCTTCTGTATTAGGTTTTTCTCTTACCATATCATATTGAGCATCAACAGTTTTCTTAGCTTGTCCTTTTTGTTGAATTGAAAGATCAAATGTACCATTGTATTGTAAGAATAAATTTTTGTTTGCAATATATAAGAATGAATCGGATACATTAATATCAAAAGCAAACGTATCATCTTGGTCATAAGTTGTTTGATTATTAGACTTAATCTTGTTGACGCTTCTTACATTCGCTTCAAAATCTAACTTATCAATTGCTTGTAGCATTTTAGTTTGACTTGGATTAGCACCTAAATCAATATAACTTCTAGATAGATAATCTAATGATGCTTTGATTGAAGTCATAGATTGTTGAGTATCGCCACCACCATAATTTCTGTCCACTTGATTTTCATAATCCATGCTGAATTTTGCAAATTGTTCCATAAGAACTCTATCAAAATATAGTTCATCTAATTCAATTTCATTTAAAAATTCGATTTTTTCTGTAATTGAAAGTTCAACCTCATCTTGTCCAGATAAATCCGGTAGAGGATTCGTCTTTTCAGTTTCTGTACAAGCAACCAGTACCAACGTAAAGATTAAGGTTAAAACTAAATAAATTTTTTTCATCTCACTATCCCTCACTTTATAAGTTCATTGTATCTTATTTTTAATAAATAAACAACTTAAGTTCTTACTTATTAAATGCTTTTTAACTAAATTAGTTATAATTGAAGTAGAAACAGAAACATGAATAGGGGATTTTATGATCCAAATTAAAAATCTTACCAAAACTTATCAAAATAAAACCATATATCAAGATTTAAACTTAGATCTACCTTCAAGAGGTTTAATTGGTATCACGGGTAAAAGTGGTACCGGTAAAACTACACTCCTTAATTTGATTGGTTTACTCGATCAACCATCTGATGGTGATATATTTATTCATGGTCTTGAAGTGACAAAGTTTACTGAATCAGAAAAGTCACACTTTAGAAGAAACCATATTGGATTCATTTTTCAAGATCATCAACTCATTCCTACTTTAAATGTTTATGAAAACATCAAAATGGGATTAACCTTTGCAGGTATTGAACTGGAAAACTTTGATATTGAAATTAGAAAAATAGCAACCAATCTTAATATTTCACATCTATTATTTGATAAAACACAAAACTTATCAGGTGGGGAAAAACAACGAGTTTCAATTGCTAGAACATTAATAAAAAATCCTTCTATCATTTTAGCTGATGAACCTACTGGCTCACTTGATTTTGATCAAGCAAATGAAGTCATTTCCATTCTTAAGGCCATTTCCAAAGAAAGACTGGTATTAATTGTATCCCATGATAAGGAAATGCTTGAAGTATATTCTGATTATATTTTTAAACTGGATCATAAAGAATTAACATCTAGCTCAACAATTCAAACAGACAATCAAATTGACTTAACTTTAAAGAAAACCAAACTTAAAAATAAAGTTTTGTTTACATATGCTTTTAAAAACTTATCTATTCATAAAATAAGAACATTGATGCTTACAATCATATTAGTTGTATCAATTGTAGGGATTGCATTAAGTTTTCAATTTAATCAAGCTTTAAATGGTTATATTGATCAAAACGAGCAACGATTAGTTGATGTTTTCCCTATTGAAATAGATACCATTTCACTTACAATGAAATCTATTGAACCTGCAGATGACTTTCCTAAATATCCTAATTTTAGTTACATCTTACCTGCAAACATTCAAAATGAATATGTGCACTTAAATACCCTTGATAACAACTTCTATCAATATATGAAGGGATTAGATTTAAATCTTGTAGAACAATTAAGCTTTATCTATGACATTAATTTAAATTTCATAAGAAACTTAAATAACACTTATTCATTCTTAAATTTAGATATTGATCCCATGGTTAAAAGTGAAAATCAGTTAACTAAAGAATTTGATGTCTTGTATCAAAACCCAAATCAAAATACTGAATATCAATTAACACTGATTTTAGATAACTATAACAGAGTGCCTTACAATATTATCAATCGATTAGGGTTACCAACAAATCAAGCTGTCTCTTTTGAAACACTTGGAAATATCGTTATATACTACATTCCAAATTATGATTTATATGAAGAAATCAATCCAAATCAATATATTCAAAAAGATTTGAACACATTAAATCCATCTTTATATCGTACAGTTTCAATATCTAAAATTATTAGACAAAAAAATGATTATGAATATTTCAGTTTAAACCCTGGTTTATATATAAATTATAGTGATTATGAAGCACTCTATCAAGAGAATGAATCATCTGATATCGTCACTAAACAATTAACCATGGACTCAAACATTTTAACCGGTCTTCCGTTCCAAGATAATCAGCCTAAATCAAATGCATTAAAGTCATTAGGCTATGCACTTTATCCAAATAGCTATCGAATTTCAGCTAAAGATCATACGTCTAAATTAGCAGTACTTTCGTATATTGAATCGTATACACTTAATACAATAATACCGCTTGATAAAGCCGAACTGGGACTTTCATTTGCGAGAAATGCATTCAATTTCTTTAATATATTAGGTTATGGATTTATTATCGTAAGTTTAATAACCTCAATTTCAATGATTGGTTTAACAACTTATACTTCAATCATTGAACGAGCAAACGAAATTGGTATATTAAAAACACTTGGTGCAGACCAAAAAGACATCACTAAATCCTTTGGATATGAACTCTTGATTATTGGATTTATTTCAATCATTAGTTCAATGGTAATTGTCCTAATTGTTATCCCACTAGTTAATCTTTATTTAGAAAACTTACTTGGTGTAAATGATGTTCTTAAAGTCAATTATTTACTTCTAATGTCATTCTTACTATTAAGTCTAGTCTTTATAACTTTAATCGGATTAATACCTGTATTTATTCATAATAAAAAACAAGCAATTGATTCAATAAAATTTAAATTATAGTTTTATACAAAATAAAACCCAACGGATTATGGTTGGGTTCTTTTATTTTGATTTAAACATTGAAGCGAGTGCAGCATATGAAACTAACGGTTTTTCAAAATATAATCTTTGAAGATTTTCATTAAATTCAGCAACAATACCTCGTTGTAGGAAAAGCACACGATAACCTCGTTCTTTCGCACCAAAATATGTAGCTGTTACACAGTGTTCAAGTGCATTACCTGAAATAATGACAGTATCTATCCTTTTTTCTTTTAATATTTGATCAAGATTTGTTTGCCAGAAACTGTTATTGAAAACTTTTGTAATTTCAATGTCGCTCTTATCCACTTCTAAACCAGAGATATATTGATAGTCAGGACCATCCCCTTCTTCAATATCTCTAATCATAACAACAGGCTTTTTGCATATCAATAACTAGTAGTGCAGCATTCATTTCATCATCTTCTTTCACGAAATATTTTATATACCTTTTGTAAATATTTTAACTCTTAATTTTTCTACAACTTGAGAAATCTTACCTAATTTATTTTTATCATTTAATAATCTAGCAGAAACTTTTTTATATTCTTCACTCTTTAACCCTTCATACACAAAGTCTCTAAATGCATGATGTGCCCAATAGTTTCTAATTCCAATAACTTCAGATAAAAGTTTATAGTCATCTTTGGAAAACCAACGCATATTATCTAAGTAATCTTTATCTCTAATTTCTTTAACGACTTGTCCTAATGTAAATTTTTCTACTGCATTAAAGTTTTCAATATATGATTCATTAATTAAACCTGCGTAAATCCATTTCATATCATGTTCTATACATTGACAGTACATGATAATTTCTCCAACACCTGTTTGAAATTCTTTTAATTGCATTGTTACATCCTCTACTTATATTTATGATGTCTCTTTAATTATAGTAGAATCTTTATATTTTTCTGATTAATTAAATTAAAAAGGCCCAACATGCTGTTAAGGTCTTTAGCTAATTTATGTAGTTTTTATTATTCCGGCATTTGATAATCTTCAAAAGTAAATCTGGACGTATTGTAGTAAACAGAATGATACTGATCAAGTTGTCTATTATATACAATAAAATAGACTTTCTTAACTTCTTCATCTTTTAAACCAGTTGCGAATAAAGTTAATTGGTATATATTCTCATCGTGAGGTACAAAATGTCCTGGTGAATCAATATCTATTTGAACCGATAGTATCTTATCAGTGTCATGATATTTATACTCATTAAGTTCCACATTATATTCTTGTCCATTAATATAAAAATAAATTACGACTAGATTTTGATCAATGAAAAACACAGGATCAAACTGCTCGAAGCCAGTTACATGATTTAAATCCATCAGTTCTTCATATGTGGTAATAAACCGATAAGTCTTAAGTTCTTTATATACAGCAGGGTGTGGTTTAGGTGTATCATCTAGTGAAATTGGTGGATTATCATTTTCTTGTTCAACATAGGTATACACACTATCACTACATGCTGAAAGTAAACTTAATAAAAGTCCTATATACAATAGAACTTTATTTAACATACATGAAATGATATATATACTGCAGTATTTATAATGTTTTTATATTAGATAGTAATTCAATTTGATACTTTCTTTCTAATTTAACTTTATCTAAATCGTTTGGATATAATGCATTGATTAAAGTGATTGCCATATCTGTAGCCCATAGTCCATGTGCTTTTACATGAGGGATACAAGTAATTTGAGACATAGTCTTTAAAAACTTTCTTTTTACAATATCTACTTCTATCTTAATATCTGAAAAAATATGCTTTAAAGTGATATTTCTAGCTTTATGGTAACTAGTTTTCCCTTCAAGCCACTCACTTACCGCATCTAAAGCATCTTTTAATAAACCAAAAGGTTTAATTTGAACTAATTTACAAATATGATTAGCATAAGAAAGACCAAATCTCGCGATTTGTTCTTTTGTTCTTAAATCAAATAGATGAATGAATTCATCTCTCAGATTTTTATCATCTTCGATTTTTCCAATAAGTCTTTGATATGCATAAATATCCATTTAAATACCACTTTAAAAATATTCAAACTTATTTCAATATACTCATTTTACCTTCAATTTAATCGATAGAACAATATTTGCATTTACTGTATCCTAGTATAAGAATAAGATGACCAGCATAGTTGGAAATTTAATCTAAGGAAAAAGAAAAAGGACAATAGATTACATATAACATGTAAAATATCGTCCTTTAATCAATATAAAATATTTAATTAGTGTGTATATTTATTTCCGATAAATCCAATGATATCTTCAACTTTGATACTCTCTTTGTTTGTAATGAAGATATCAATCATTGTTGAATAATCTGCTTCAATCTTTGATTTAGTTGAGGTACTGACTGTCATGTTAAATGTGGAGAGATTTGCATTGTTGGATTTAACGTCAGTAACGAGTGATGCGTATTGTTCTGCTTGTACAAATAGCATTGGCACTTCAATTTCAGCTCTTGTTAGTTCTGCACCATCAAGGTAATATACATATTGTTTTCTAAATTCAATATCGTATCTTCTTGAGAAACTCTTAAGACTTAACCCTCCAACGGTTTTGGATGCAAATAATGTTGCACTGCCATTAACATAAATGGAATTTGGATTACTTCCATTTGCTTGGTCAATTTTTTTAATCGATGTAATACCTGTTTGATCACTCAAATTAAACCAAAGCGTATTATAAGTAATTGAGCTCACAGTTTCCCTAATTTCATATCCTAGCAATTTACCTGTCGATGGATTATATAATTCATTAATTGTGCTAGTAAAACCAATGATTCCACTCGCTTTATTGCCAACCACTGAAACGTAGTCATCTGTAATATAGAACTGAGCAGCACTACTTGTAGATATGCCATTATCTATGCCTAAAAATTCAAATATTGCACCTTCAACTGAACCATCGTGGTTTTCTTTAATATTGAAATATGCTCTTCTAATTCCTAAGTAGCGAATTGCAAAAGTATATGAATCTTCTGTAATAACATATCTTAACGCGTTAGCGTCACCAATTTGAATTCTACCTTCTTTTTCTTGATTACTAATATTATAATTCAACATGATTTGTGCTGTTTGATTACCAAACCCTGGAATATTAGCTGTAAAATCAATGACTAGAAATATAACATCATCTTCATATTTAATAGTTATATTATAAATACCTGATGTGAATGTGAAGTTATTTACATCGGATGGATTTGAATCTATGTAATTATTAAATACAGTTACTGCTGATATAGACAAACTATCTACAACACTTAATATTTGTGTAAATGATTTTGTTTGTTCTAAATTATCTAATACCATTTGCCATTGTTCACCATAACCGTTTGGAATATCTGAAAGATTAACGAAATTGGTAAAATCAAGTGTAGTTTGAGATGCATTTACCAACACTTCACCTGGTTGCATCTTTGTAGGGATGAAGTCCATTATGTCATATTGATATGAATTTAATAGTGCTTGTAAGTAGGTTCCTAATTTTATTTTTTCATTCCATGCAGCATAAAATGTTACATTACTTTGTACAGTAAATGGCCAAGTTGCTGCATTGTTTAATGCAGCATCTGTTGTCCAAGATACAAAATTGAATCCCTCTTTGATAGGATTTGTCGGTGCAGAAACTTCTGTTCCGTAATCGACTGTAATCGTATTAATCGTACTTCCACCGTTGGTTATGAATGTTAGTGTATATTGTTTTTTTGTTGCTGTTACAGCTGCATAATATGATGCATTATCTGTTGCTGCAGGTAATGATGTTAAAACTGTACTTGATAATTGTGATTCTTTCCATCCTTCAAAAGTATAATCCCATTCATCAGTATCAGAAGGATTATAATTATATGATGGTGTTACCCCCTCAGCTACCGTCTTCGTAGTTAAAAGTGTGCCTTCTTCATCATAAAATGAAATTTGATAACTTTCGACTTGTTGTGTGAATTTTGCGTATAAAGTTACATTTGCTGTTACTTTATAACTGCCTGTCAGTAATTGTCCATTAATAGATAGAGCCCAACCATCAAAATCAAATCCACTCTTTGTAGTGGAATAATTTGTTAATGTGATTGAAGAACCTTCTTTAACTTCAATACTTTGTACATCTGTTCCCCCTTGAACATCAAATGTAACTGTAAAGAACTTGTCTTCTGATATAGTACTGTCGCTACAGGCAACTAAACCTAAAACAAATGCAAATGATAATATAAACCAAATAAGTTTTTTCATCTATATCCCCTTTATATATAAATAATTTTATTTACTTTTAATTATACTCTCAATACTTATATATATCAAAAAACTTAATAAACGTCATAATCTTATTAATTTATAAGAATTTAAAGTAAGTATAATCATTAGTCATAAAACAAAAGCTCGATACTGTTGTATCGAGCCATTTTATCTTATGTGGTGCGGGTGACAGGAGTTGAACCTGCACGCCTAGGGCGCTAGATCCTAAGTCTAGTGCGTCTGCCAGTTTCGCCACACCCGCAACCTATATTTAAACCTTTAAAAAAAAGATGGCAGGCCCAGCAGGATTTGAACCTACGAGTGACGGAGTCAAAGTCCGTTGCCTTACCGCTTGGCTATGGGCCTATCTTTCGTGATTGAGTAAAAAGTGGGGCGGCCGAAGGGAATCGAACCCTCGAGTGTCGGCGCCACAAGCCGATGCGTTAACCACTTCGCCACGACCGCCATACTCAACGCAAGTTATATTATACCAACATTTTTCCATTTGTAAAGTTTAAAAAGTAGTAAAATAAGTTTTTTGTTAAAAATTAATTTTTTATTTGGTAAGATAATATAGAAAGGATGTGTAGCATACATGAAATGGATTGGAAGAATCCTTTATTTTATTCTCGTATTACTAATTGTTTCAACTGTCGAATATGAATATAGAGGTGTCGGTGGCATTCAAAGATTATTCTATGTTGAAGATAATATATCTAAATTTATTAAAAATGAAAACTACGATATTTTTGATGGTATTGCGCATTTAAATGCTGCAATGGGTACTTATTATTCAAGTACCCCAATTAAAAATCAAGACGATAGTATTTATTATGATACAACCGGAGAAAATATTGATGATAAATTTAAAATCAAATTCAGTATTTATCCTTTTATCTCAACTTATCAAAATCCAAATGCACCAGTTTGGGATGATGGCTTCTATATTGTGCTAGATGAATATAGTAAGGATGTTACATATTATGCATTGTCGATTGTGGCAATTAATGTGAACGATCCTGAACAAAAACTTATCAAAAAATCAAACACATTAACTGTTGAAGATAAAAAATACAGTGTTCCTGAGTTCAACATCTATACAAACCCAACAGATGTTTATAATAGATTAGCTACAACAACTTATCTATTGAATTCAAATTTCTATGAGGCAAAACACTCAGAATTCGAAGCACCAAACGAATATGATATTGTATCAATTGAATTTACAGCCTATACTGAGGTTGATGGTGAACTTGTTGAAACTATAATCTATCAATTAACAGATGGAAATCTTGACTTAGGTGGAGATCAACCACTGGTTAAACATACAAACCTTAATTTAAAAGCTGAAACTTTCAATATTTCAAAGAAATTAGAAAGTTTAAGATTAACTGAAACCGATATTGAAACTTACAATATTGTTACAAAATATCATCCAGTTGATTTATCAGCATATTGGTCAGTATATGTGTGGGTTTATGGTATTTATATTGTCTTATTCTTAGTGATCCCATACTTCTGGTTCTTCCATAAGAATGTTATGGCTTCAATTAGAGCTAAAAGACCAAAACTAGCAACACCTGAAATCGTAGATACACCAAGACCTAAAGAAGAACAGTTATTCAGTGACATTGAACCAAAGAGCGATGATAAATAATCGCTCTTTTTCTTACTTGAAAAGTAATTCTTTTTTTGCTATACTATAAAGGCTGACTGGGGGACATGGTGTCAACGGTAGCACTACGGTCTCCAAAACCGCCTGTGTGGGTTCGAATCCTGCTGTCCCCGCCATTCTAGCAATTATAAACATCACGTAAGTGGTGTTTTTTATTTGTGTGATTAATTATAAAATTTGAAAATATTGTTCGCAATCATTAAACTTTTTGGAATTATATAGTAAACTATATCCAGAAAACACCAATGATAGGGGTTACATTATGAAAAAACTATTTACCTTAATGCTGTTGTTTAGCATCTTATTGATTGCTGCTTGTCAGGATCCAATCATTATTGAAGATGACGAACCAACAACATATCTAAATATATCTCTTGATTTAAAAACACGCGAAGTTACGACAAGTACTTCTGGTGTTTCTTTTGATTTAGAGGTTTTATATGAAAAGTTTAGATTAAAAATTGATTTTACATCTTTGAATTCAATTCCAGCTTTTAAAATTAATGATTCGATTGTTGAATCAAATGAATATTCTACTCAAGGAAAAATTGTTACTTTAGAATTTTTCGCAGATAGATTCGTTGAGGCAAATGAAACCTTACCTGTACTTGTTAAATTTAATCCTGCAGGTGGTCAATATACGAAAGATGTTATTGCCCAAACTGAGGCATTTAAATCCTTTACCTTTAAAGATTTCAATGCGCTTAATTCAAATAACTACACAATTATTCCTAAAAGAGATAATGGCCTACGTTGGAACTATAAATTATTTATTAAATACAATGTTGATTTGGATTTATATGAAGTTGTTTATGGAGATCCTGCACTCAAACTTATTGAGCATTTAAATTTACCAGATTATGATTTCATTCTTGCAACTTATCATCAAAATGTTGATTTTGAAAATAATGAAGAATTAAGAAACTTCTTCTCAAACGAAACTATTGGATATCTTGTTGATTTTGATACAGATTTAAATGAATATACTGGTGGAGATTTAACTGTTAATTTCTATAAACCGATGCCTGATGAAGATACCTTTAGTTTAGTAATTGATGAAGAAACTATATTACCAGAAATTTATAGAAAGAATTTTGAATTTAAAGGTTGGTTTGATGGAGAAACAACACATGAAACATTCATTCCAATGAAAGCATCCGACCACAAGAACGTCGTAACCCTACAAGCTCTTTGGGAGGGAGCAAGTATGACAGCACTTGATCAATATCTAAATTCAATTATTCCATCATACACTGATAAGAGTATTAAACTTCCTTTATCATTTAGTTCTTATCAAATTACCTGGTCTTCTTCTAATACTAATGTAATTGAAAATGATGGTACATTCCATGTTTCTTATGGTGATAAGAAAGTCGTTTTAACTGCACATATCACAAGTGATTCAGGTGAACTTACAAGAACTTATGAAATTAATGTCTTATTCAAGAAATCGCTTCAAATACCGATTGCATCAAGTTATATATATAGAAACTATGATGCTGTCAATGATGCGTTCTTTGAAACACTTGATATTATTAACACAGCTTTCATTACAGCTGATTCAAATGGTAATTTATCTGGTCCTGCTGTTTTAAATAATATCCAAACACATATCTTCCCTAAAGCAAGAACATATGGTAACTGGGTAATCTTCTCGGTTGCACCAGAATCTCAATGGAGTAATATTGTATTAACTTCAGCAAGAATTGAAAACTTTGCAAATCAAATTGTAAATATGATCAACGCTTATGGATTTGATGGTGTGGATATCGACTGGGAAACACCAACACCAAGTGAAGCAACCCTTTATACTGCTTTAATGACTGTTGTATATCAAAAAGTTAAGGCAAATAATCCACATCATTTAGTAACAACAGCAATCACTGGAGGTCAATGGCAACCACCACGTTATGACTTAACAAATTCTAAACAATATATTGATTATATTAACGTGATGACTTATTCCATGGCTTCATCTGGTGGTAGTTACCAAAATCCACTTTACAAACAATCAACATTCCATCATGCAGAATTCAAAGTCGCTCGTTCAGCAGCAACCGCATCAATAGATGAATCTGTACCAATCTTTAACGGATATGGTGTTCAAAATTCAAAACTTATCTTTGGTTTAGCATTCTATGGTGTTAAACAAACAAGAACTTATAATTCATCAACAGGTGTATATGGTTCATGGGTATCTGCAGGTTCTGTATTCTACGATGTCTTAATCTCAAACTATTTATCAAATGATAATTACTTAAAGATTTATGACACCGTAGCAAAAGTACCATACATCGTGAATACGCTAGGTACTGAATTCGTATCATATGACTCACCAAGATCAATTCAAGATAAAGGTGAATACATCCTTGCTAAAGGACTTGGTGGACTCATGTTCTGGGAATATGGAACTGATACATCAGGTATACTACTTGCAGCAATGGGTAGTGCATTAAATAAATCATAACAAAGAACAAAAAAGGCAAGAAATTTTCTTGCCTTTGTTTTTTTATTTCATTTCTTTCCTACGTGTTTTTCTAAGAATTGAACAACTGGTGTAGGTTGAGTTCTTGTTAGAACTTCATCAGCTGCAATCATTGTTGGTAAATTAAGAATACCGTATTTTGATGTGAGTTTTTCAAACTCTTCAGTATCCGTTTCTTTATTTACAATTTTAATATCTGATGCATATTTATCATTCAGTCCAAACTTTAAAAACATTTTTAATGCTGCACATTGTGGGCAATCATTTTTAGTTAAAAGAATTACACTCATTTTTTCTTACCTCCAAAAGTAATGATTTTTTCACTCTCAAAGAAAAAGTCTTGGTCTTTAAGCATTTCACTCTTCATCTTTTGATAACCATTACCCTTCATTGAGAAGTTATCCATTGTCTTCGTTTCTGTATTTAAACCATTTAAGACAACTGGATTTACTTCTTCTTGTTCAAAGTAAGGGTCAAAACCTAAGTTCATTAATGCTTTATTTGCGTTATAACGCACGAATATCTTAACATCGTGAGAAAGGTCAACTGAATCATAAATTGATTCTACAAGCTCATTTTGTTCGTGATAGAGTTCAAGTAAGAACTTATACAACCACTCTTGAAGTTGATCTTGAGTTTCATTATCAAATGTTTCATAAATCTCTTGAGCAAGTCTACCTACGTAAAGACCGTGAATCGATTCATCTCTTAAGATTAAGTTAATGATTTCACCTGCTTGCATCAATTTACCTTGACCATAAAAGAATAGTGGGTAATAGAATCCTGAATAGAATAACCAGGTTTCAAGGAAAACAGATGCAACCATTGCTTTCCATTGTGCAATATTGAAATCAAGTTCTTTATAGTTTGGTGAGAATTCTTCGAATCGCTTTAAATAATTAAATCGATCAAGTTCTTTATAATAACCAACAATCATTTTCATGATTTGTTGTAAGTTTTTATGTGACTCACCCCATCTAAAGAGTTCATCAATTTCAGGTGTTGTCATATAAGTCATAAAGATATTTGAATAACTTTTAGCATGTACTGCATTTTCCATCGCAGCCATGAAATTAATAACTGCTTTTCTTTGATGGAAATGATCATCAAGTGAACGTGAGACAACAGGCATTCCGATATCACCTTGGTGTGTATCAAGGAATGTTAAGACAAGTAAGTTTCTAGCATATGCTAATTTCATCTCATCACTTAATACATGCCATACATTCAAGTCCGGTTGTAAGGAAATGTCTTCAGGACGCCAAAATTGAGATAGGTTTTGTTCATAGAAGGATTGAGTAAACTCATCTTCCATTTCATTCCAGTTGGCACCATTATATAGAATTTCTTCTACCACTGGATTCTTTTTATTTGGTTTTGTTGCCATCATGTCCTCCTTAGACTGCGCAAGATTCACATTCTTCAATTTTTAATTTTTGAGTACGTGTGTAGTATAAAGTTTTAATACCTTGGTAGTGTGCATATAGATAGTATTTTTGAAGTTCTCTTGTTGTGATATCTGATGTGATACATAATTCAAATGAGATACCTTGGTCAACGTGTTTTTGAGCCATAGCAATGACATCAATAACTTTAAAGTTATCCATACGATAAGCTGTTTCATACATGAATGCAGCTTTATCTACTGCAGGCATTGGGTAGTAAGTTTTTGAATTACCATAAGTTCTTTCTTCAACTAACTGTTTGATCGGAGTTAATGAAGGTGTTGCTGACATTACATAACCAATTGAACCATTTGGTGCAATCGCAAGACGGTGAGAGTTATATAAGCCATAAGTCAACACATCTTCTTTTAATTGTAGCCAGTCGTTATCTGTTGGAATGTAAATATCTTTAAAGATTTCTTTAACTTTATCAGTCTTTGGTAAGATTTGACCACGACCATCAAAGTATGAACCATCCGCATATTTACTCTTTTCAAAACGATAGAACTTTTCACCAGTTTCTTTAGCTTTTAACATTGAATGTTGAAGTGAATAGTAATTAACCATATTAAAGAATACATCAATTAAATCTAGGTTTTCATCGCTACCATATAAAATGTAGTTTTCAGCGATGAAACCGTGATGTCCCATAATACCAAAACCAACTGAACGGTTAAGTCTGTTTGCTTTTGCAACAGCTGGTACATGTTTGATATCTGTATTTGCTGAAACTGAGTTCATAACGTCCATTGCTGCAAATACAGTTTCTTTAATTGTGTTGTGTTTGATCATATTACCCATATGACCTGATGCTAAGTTACATGAAATATCCATACCAACGTCGTCGGCATTTGCACCGTAATCACCATAGTGTGAAGTCACGGTTGGTTGTAGAATTTCTGTACATAGGTTTGAGAATTTAACTGGCATATCAAGTGGATTAGCTTTATTCACATTATCTGAGAACATGATATAAGGGTATCCAGATTCACCTTGAAGTGATGCAATCATATCCAATAATTTTCTTGGATTTACTTTACGTTTACGAACATTTGGATTATCTGCTAGGATGTCATACCATTTATTCATATCAATTGAAACATCTGCAAAGTCAATGCCATATTCTTGGTAAACAGTATGTGGGTAGAAAACAAACATGTCTTTGTTTTCTCTTGCAAGTTCAACAAACTTATCAGGGATTACAACACCCATTGAGAGTGTTTTAACACGGATATCATCATCTGCATTTAATTTCTTAGTTGATAAGAAATCTTCAATATCCGCATGGAAGATATTAAGGTAAACGGCTCCAGCACCAGTTCTTTGCCCCATTTGGTCAGCATATCGGAAGTTGTTATCTAGAAGTTTTGCAACCCCAACAACACCTTTAGAGACGTTTGGAATACCTTTAATCGCTTCACCTTTTGCACGAAGATTTGATAGGTTAATTGAAACCCCACCACCAACTTTTGAAAGTTGCATAGAAAATTCTGAAATTCTTGAAATGTCATTTAATGAGTCACCAGCTTCAAGTAAGAAACACGATACAAATTCGCCTCTCATCTTCTTACCGGTATTTAGAAGGGTAGGTGTTGCTGGTGTAAAATCTTGAGCAATTAATGAACGGATTAATTGACGTGCTTTATCAAAATCACCATTTGCATGGTAAAGTGCGTTAACAGCTAATCTGTCTTCATATCGTTCAAGGAAGTTCTTACCATCTCTACTCTTTAACGCATAGTCGTTATAAAACTTAAATGCCCCCATATAAGTTGGGAAACGGAACTTCGCAGCATATGCGATATCATAAACGGTTTGAATTTGTTCCATTGTATATTTTGATAAGAATTCTTTTTCATAATAATTATTTTCAACAAGATATTCTAATTTTTCCTCTAGTGAATGGAAAAATTGAGTTCTTCTATTGATCTCATTTAAAAAGTAACTCTTGGCTGCTGCTTTGTCTTTTTCAATATCACGAATTTGACCGTTCTCGTCTGTGATTTGGTTATTTAAGATAATCCACTCAGGAATGATATCTTTTCTTTGATTCATATGCTTAATCCTCTTTTCTCTCTTCTTTTTCTATTAACCAGTTTTTAACAAATGCAACATCTTGTTTAAAACCGGACCCCTCAAATTTTAATACCAGTGGAATACCGTATTGTGCTTCGATTAAATCTCCTGCACGTCCGAAATTCTCACCCCAATTTTTATTTCCAGATACTGCAACACCAACAACTCTATCTTTATACTGATCAAGAAAAGATTTTGTTGTTTCAGGTATGGATCCAAAATTAATATTTCTAGTTACTAAGAAAATGTCACGTTCGGGTTTTCCTTCATAAAGTTTAATATGGACTGAAGGATACCCTAAATTTTGAGCAAACCTTTTTGTTTGTCCAGTTAAACTATCAAATACTACAAACACTTTTGACACCTTCCTTAATAATTAATGAATCGTAACAACCTCATCAGATGCTATTGTCTTTTTAAGGTCAATCACTCTTTGATTACTACTTCCCTTCCAAAGTAGGTTTAAGTTTTTTAATTGATGGATGAATGGTCCATCAATTAAGATATCCGCAGTTTTTAAAATAAGGTCCGTATCCGGACAATTTCTTGCTCGAAGTACTTCGTATGTATATCCGCTATAGACAGTAACATCTAGGTTATCTGCTTTAGCAAGTTTAACGAGTTCAAAAACTGCTCTAGGTTGTAAGAAGGGCTCACCACCAGAAACTGTAATCCCTGATAGGAGTGGATTTTTTCGCCATCTTTCCTGAATTGATTTCAAATCAATTTCTACGCCACCTTCTAAATCATGGGTGAGTGGATTATGGCACATTGGACATCTTAATTTGCACCCTTGAGTAAAGACAACAAGTCTAACACCTTCACCATCTACAATCGATTCATCAATGATATTGTTAATTCGAAGTTTAAGCTCTGAAGTGTTTAACACGTTCACTCACTTCTTTTCTCTTTGCGTCATTGAATCGATCAAGTGTTCCAACTAAGTAACCAGTAATTCTTCTAATACGATCAAATGGTTGATCAGGTGTTTCTTTTCTGCCACATTTTGGACAAAAATCATTAATGATACCAACATACTTACAAACTGGGTCAAAATCAACAGCGTGATTAATTGAACCATAACCAATGCCTTTTTCTGCCATATACTTGATAATTGTTTCAAAAGCTTTAATGTTCTTTTGAGGATCTCCATCAAGTTCAATATAGGTTATATGACCACCATTTGTTAATTCATGATAAGGTGCTTCAATATCTATCTTCTTATATGCTTCGATTGGATAATAAACTGGTATATGGAATGAGTTTGTATAGAAATCATGGTCGGTAATACCTTCAATGATGCCAAACTTCTTCTTATCAATGTTAACAAATCTTCCAGATAGACCTTCAGCTGGGGTTGCGATCAGTGAGAAGTTTAATTTCATTTCTTCAGCTTTCTTATCAACTTTTGATCGCATAAATTTAACAATCTTTAAGCCTAACTTTTGAGCCTCCACATCTTCACCATGGTGTTTACCAATTAAAACTTTAAGACTCTCTGCAAGACCGATGAATCCGACACTTAAGGTACCATGTTTAATCACTTGTTCAATGGTTTCATGAATCTTAAGTTTGTTTGAATTAATCCATACGCCTTGTCCCATTAAGAATGGGAAGTTATACACATGAAGTTGTTTTTGGATATCAAATCTTTCTAACAATTGTTCAATAACTAAATCCATGGTATGATCGAGTTCTTTGAAGAATTCTTCTTGATTCTTAGATAAAAGTGCAATTCTTGGAAGGTTAATCGATGTAAAACTTAAATTACCACGTCCAGTAACAACTTCATTTTCTGGATCAAATACGTTCGCGATAACTCTTGTTCGACAACCCATATATGCAATCTCTGTATTTGGATTGCCTTCCTTATAGTACTTTTTATTAAAGGGTGCATCTAAGAATGAGAAGTTAGGGAACAATCTTTTCGCACTTGTTTCCATTGCTAATTGGAATAGGTCATAATTAGGGTCTCCCTTTTCAAAGCTCACACCTTTTTTAAGTTTAAAGATTTGGATTGGGAAAATTGGCGTTTCACCTTGACCTAAACCTGCTTGAGTAGCCTTTAGGATAGATTCAATAACAAGTCTACCTTCATGAGATGTATCGGTACCGTAATTTAGTGATGAGAACGGTACTTGTGCGCCTGCTCTTGAGTGCATGGTATTTAAATTATGAATCAAGCTTTCCATAGCTTGATAGGTATCTTTAATTGTTTCTCTTGTTGTTTCTTTGGTAACAAAATCTAGAAGTTTAGTTACATCATGGTCAATGAACTTTTGAATCTCCTTGTCAATTGAACGGTTGTAGAGTTCAGGTACAATGCCTGTATCTTTTTTGATACGTTCTAAAAGTTCATTGCTCTCTAAGAAAATATTATTTAACTCGAAAGCCTTTGATAAGTTGTTTCTATAGTGTCTGATATATGTTTTTTTGACACCTTTTGCCATATCATAATCAAACTTAGGAACAGATTGGCCGCCATGTTGATCATTTTGATTGGATTGAATCGCAATACATGCAAGTGCTGCATATGTTTTGATATCTTGCGGTTCTCTTAATGAGCCGTGTCCAGTTTGGAAACCACCATTAAAGAGGTTATCTAAATCAATTTGACAACAAGTTAAGGTCAAGGTTAAGAAGTCTAAATCATGAATGTGAATTAATCCTTCATCATGCGCTTTTGCATGACGTGGATTTAAGACAAACATCTTATTAAATTCCTTCGCGCCTTCACTGCCGTACTTTAACATCGCCCCCATCGGTGTATCACCATTGATATTGGCATTTTCTCGTTTCAAGTCACTCTCTGTTGACTTAGAAAATGCAATATCATGATATGTACGCATTAGTCTGGTGTTTCGATCTCTAACCTTACTTCTCTCTTCACGATAGAGAATGTAAGCTTTTGCAACATCTGAGAAGTTAAGTCTAATGAGTGCACGTTCAACTTCATCTTGAATGTCCTCTACAGTGGGTACGTTATTCTTAAACTTTTGTTCAAGTGAGTTTAGTACCTCTGTGGTCACATCATCTGCCTTTTTAGAACCACGATCGGTTGCTAAAAATGCCTTTGTGACCGCCTCATTAATCTTTTCTGGATTGAATCTTACGATTCTTCCATCACGTTTTTTAATCTTTGTTATCATGATAAATCCCTTTCCTTTTCACACATTGTTTAGAGAGACTAATCACCATCTGGACGTACTGATCCATTAATTAAAAAACAATTAAATTTAATCAATTTCAATATCCAGGTTTGTGAGTATTACCATTATATGGTAGTGTAAAGTTATTTGCAACCAAAAGAAAAATGTAAATGCTTACATGATTTTTCATGCAAAAACACTTACATTTTAGTTTTCATAAATCATTCAATTTTTAGCTAATTTTAAATCAGATTTTAGCACCAATTACTTTGAATCCATCATAGAAAAATGACACATTCACTTTAAATTCTAGTGCTACTTTTGTTGGTTTAAAATCTAAGGTGTAATCAACAACATAAGGTGTTTCAATATAGAATAATCTCATGTGAAGTTTATCCTTTTCCCATGTTACTTCTATATAGTGTTTAAGTTCTTCTATCTTATAGTCTTTAAGGAATAGACTCTTACCGTATTTTCCACCATTTTTAAATACATCAAACTCGTTTTCTCTTCCATCTTCATAAGTAAATGTTAAAATTCCTTTGATTAAATTGACTTCTTTAATCTTTAATTCATTTGATGCGACTAAATAATTTCCAAAGTCTCTTGCTGAGGTGATTCGTTTAAAATCTTGTTTTTGATAAGTTAATGTAGTTAAATATTCATTCAATTTTTTTGAACTTATATCACTTTTAATTGGTTTAAGGTTTAAATTTTGATCAATAGCTGTATAGAATGCTTCGTAATGTGTGTTCTGACTGGTTGCAACGACAACTATTTTTTCTTTTTTGAATACCATAATCAATTGACCAAATGCACCATCTGCACGATAACTTCTAGGTGAAACATGGAATTGATATCCATAAGCTTTACCTGCATGTGGTGTAAAGTCTGATTCGATGACGTTTTGTTTAAGAATTTGTGGTTTAGTTGCTTGATCCAAATAAGTTTTAGATATAATTTGGGTCCCTTCATAATTCCCATCATGAAGTAACATTTTTCCAACCTTCATCATATCTGATGTTTTTAATGAAAGGCCAACACCACCAACTGTTTTTCCTTCATAATGTTCCCATGAATAATCAGTAATATTTAAATTATTAAATAAATGTTCTTTTAAGAATGCTTCTAAAGTCATACCTGTCACTTTTGTTACAATCTCACTTAACATATGACTTGTTAAAGAACAATATGCAAAATAACTGCCTGGTTTATACGGGAATTCTTGATTAAAGAACAATCTAACCCAATTACCACTTAAAAAGTTTCTAAATGAGAGTCCTGATTGAATACCGCTACCCATCATCAATAAATGTTTAATTTTGAGTTCTTTTACTGTCGGTTTATCAAGATCTTTAGTTTCTTCTTTGAAATAATCACTGACCAAATCATCTACAGTAATTTTTCCTTGGTCGCAGAGTATACCTATTGCTAATGAAGTAAAAGATTTCGTCACGGAAAATAATAAGTGTTTTGTATCTTTTTGATATGGGGGTTTAGTCCAATCAAAAATAACTTGATCATCTTGCATTATAACCATATCGATTAATTGTATTTCTGGGTGCTTTTCACATGCTTCAATTAAGTTTTTAATTCGGATGTTTTCCATAGATTAATATCCTTTCAAGTGCTCCATTCTTATTTTACTATATATAATAAGATTCTACGTGAGGTATAATAAAAACAAATGACTACTTAAATTTCAGGGGGATTCCGATGGAAATCATCACGAGTTTCGTTACTTTACTTACCGGATTATCAATCTTCTTAGTTGGTATCCACCAAATGTCATCAGGATTAGAAAAAGTATCATCTAAAAAAAATGAGTAAGGGTATGAGCAAGGTGTCCAATAATCGATTCGTCTCATTTGGATTCGGTGCATTCATTACTGCCATTATGCAGTCATCAGGCTTAGTTACCGTGATGACAATTTCATTTTTAAATGCAAATTTATTGACACTCTACCAAGGGATTGCGATTATCCTTGGAGCAAACGTTGGTACAACTTTAACTGGTTTATTAAGTAGTTTTGCTACATTTGATTTTGCAATCTATTTCTCACTTTTTACGCTTGTTGGTGTTGTCATTGAAATGACTGCGAAGAAATCAAATGTCAAACGCATTGGCCAGATTTTCATTGGCTTTGGTTTGATTTTTATTGGATTAAATCTTGCTGGTGATGCATTCAAAAATGATGCAATGAAGACTTTTATTTCAAATGTATTTGAAGCAGTTAATTTCCCAGTCTTCTTGATTATGTTGAGTATTTTATTTACTGCAATTGTGAATTCATCAACATTAGTCGTTGGGTTATCTATCTTACTTGTATCAAGTGGAACTATTCCAATCGAATACGCACTCTTTATTGTACTTGGTGCTGAGGTTGGTACGACTGCAACCGGTATGTTAGCATCCCTTCGTGGTAATGCCGACAGTAAACGTTTAGCACTTGTCCAATTTATCTTTAACTTATTAGGTTGTGTCATCTTTACATTAATAATTGTCATCTTTAACGATCCAATTCTTAATTTTATTAAATCATTTGAATTAGGGTTCCAAGTATCCTTATTCCAAATCTTCTTTAATATTTCAACTGCTGTGATTGCACTTCTCTTCATTAAACAACTAGAAAAATTATCTTATCTATTAGTGAAACCTCAAGAAACAAAGACTGAAGATAAATCCCTTAAGTTTGTTACTGAACGATTATTAAAAACACCTTCATTTGCACTAGCTGCACTTGAAAAAGAACTTTTAAGAATGTTTGAACTCGTTAAAGAGAATCTAAACAACGGATTTATTAGTATTGAAAATGGAAAACCAGAAGACATTAAAAGAGTCGATGAGATTGAAGATGTCATCGACTACTTAAATAGTGCAATATCATTATATTTAGTTAAATTATCCAGTGAACGATTAAATTATCATGCAGAACTTGTGATTGGTAAAATGTATCATGTCATCAATGACTTAGAACGCATTGCAGACCATGCACACAACTTTGTTCATTTAACGAATGCTATGGTTACCGAACAAATCTCATTTAGTGGAACTGCTCAAGAAGAACTTAAAACCTTTATTCTTGATTTAAGACATATGTTTGATTTAACCTATATCATTTATACAAAAAATAAAGTTTCCGAATTACCTCAACTTGATCAATTAGAGTCTTTAATTGATCATCATAAAGCATCCTATGAAAAGAATCATGTCGTAAGACTTAGAACGGGTGAATGTCAATTAGAACATTCTAAGTACTTCTTCGATTTTACTTCTCAATTAGAAAGAATTGGAGACCATTTAGTCAATATTGGTTATTCTACTGTCGATGTCGTAGGGGATGTAAAAACTAAGAAGACTTCTTGATTTAATATATAATTAAGGTGAATCAAGGGGGTATTAAAAAATGTTTGAATCTATATTTACTTTTTTAGGCTTTCTAATCATACCAGGTTTAATTAGTTTTCCAATCAGTAGTAAATTAAAAGATATAAAGAAACCGCTCGTCTTTCTAGTTCCAGGTATTTTGTTAGTATGTGCAATCCTCTGCTTTATGGTTGTGCTTCTCAATCCTGGTGATATGCTTTCTATTGGATTTCTAGCTTTAGGATTATTTAGTTTAACAGCAACACTTGGTTCAACAATCGCATCCATCCTATTACTTACTGTGTATAAGAGATACTCCATTAAATTTCAGAGGAGGTTATTATGGAGCTACTAACGTTTATATTAGTCATACTCGTAACTGGGGTTATAAGTTTTCCATTTAGTGCGATGCTATCTAGAAAAAAGGATATCTTCGCGTTTGCGATTCCGCTTGTCTTGTGGTTAATTGCACTTATTGTATTTGTTGCAGGCATACTTGATCAAAGTGAATTGAGTTTTCCAATTATGGCCTTTGGCTTATTAATTGGTGTTGGTGCATTAGGTTCAACCATTGCCTCAATTATTCTTGTATTTATACGAAAATAAAGGGACAAAATTGTCCCTTTTTTCATGCTTATTTTTTTGAAATTCTCTTACTAATTAATTTAGTTGCTAGTAATAAGAGTCCTAAACTTAAGGCAACACATAATATTAAAATAATATACAATGGAATTTGTTGACCAAGTACACCTAGTTCATTTAATCCATAATACTTATTAATTTCAGCTAATCCTTCAGCATTTAATTTTGTTTCTAACATTTCATATGCTTGAACAAACATGATTTGTCTTAAAAGAATCGTCATGTGTGTAAATGGAATTAAACTTGAAACATAACTCATTGCTTGAGGTAAGATTGCAAGCGGCATATAAATACCCGATGTAAACCCAATAACTGTACCAAATACCCCTGCAACTGCACCAAATGCATTAATTGATTTAATAAATGCAGTTAATAGAACCATGAATGCAGATGATATGAATGAACATAAGACAATCACTAGTGCTGCATTTAAAATAATGCTTGGATTAAAGAAAATCCCTGATGTGATACCAAGTAACCCCCAAGCTGCTAGCAACATTGCCCATGAGAGTGCGATTGTAATTAATAGTGATGAGCTATAATATGCAAAAATTACTTTAAATCGTTTCACAGGTGTAACCATGAAACCATCCATAATTTTATACTCTAAGTCATTGATTACATTTCCAAGATTACCCAATGAAATTGTTAGTGTGTTAATAACAATCAAACCTGGAATCATTTGAGAATATACAAAGAAGCTTTGTTCCTGATCTGTAAAGAGACCATTTAGTTCTTCCATTTTAAATTGGTTACCTAAGAAGAGAATATATAAACCAAGTAAAATGATTACTGATAGGAATGAGAAGAATACAGCCGTTTTATCTCTTAAGAAAATCTTAATGTTTCTTGTTGTTAACGCTAAAAATTCACTCATTTTTGTTCACCTACCACATTCACAAATACATCATCTAATGTGCCTTTAACAACTTCAAAAGTATCAATGTTATCTTTTAATTCAATAATTAAATTGATTGTGTCTTCAGTATTTTTGATTTCAACATAGTATTGATCTGCAACCTTCTTGAAGGTTCTTTTTGACTTACTTAAGAATACTTCTAATGCTTTAATATCTTTTGGAACAAGTCTAAAGTAGTCTTTTGAATATTGAACTTTAAGTTCAGTTGGTGATCCTTTAGCCACAATATTACCTTTATGGATAATGACTACATGATCAGCATTTGCTGCTTCTTCCATATAGTGTGTTGTTAGGAAAACTGTAATACCGTGTTTAATTCTAAGATTATCAATTACTTTCCATACTACTTGACGTGTTTCGGGATCAAGACCAGTTGTTGGTTCGTCAAGAATCAATAGTTCCGGATTAGAGAAAAGTGCTCTTGCAATTTCAGCACGTCTTTTTTGACCGCCTGATAAAGTTTTGAATCGTTTGTTCTCAATGTCTTTGAGTTCTAAGAATTCTGCAAGTTCATTATAACGTTCTAAAACTTTATTTTTATCTTTAAGGTAAAGAATACCTCGTGTTAATAAATTTTCTCTTACAGTTAATAGTGGGTCAAGTACATTTTCTTGGAAAACAACACCAATTTTTTCTCTAATATATGCTGGGTCATCTTTTCCGTTTAATAAAATACTGCCACCATTTCTATCAAGCAGTGTAATAATCATGTTAATAGTTGTTGATTTACCCGCACCATTTTGTCCTAAGAATGCGTAAAGTTCACCACGTTTAACATAAAAAGAAATGTTGTTCACTGCGACTAGGTCACCGAATTTTTTATAAAGTTCTTTGACTTCTAAAATCTTATCCATTTTTATCTCCTATATATGCATTTGAATATACTACCCAATCTTGATTTTAAAATAATTTGTTCGCTTAATAAAGCAATTTCCACTTTTAGAATAATCTGTTTCGATGTTTTGGATGAACAAAGACAGTAATTTCTTTATTCATGACTTCGATTTTCAATGGTCCCTTTGGACCTTTTTCACCATCTAAGTTCCAAGTCAATTTTGGATCAATATCAAATTGAATCATACTTTCATTTAAATGAAGATCATTTTTAAAATGTCTGCCTCTAAATAAATAGAACCAAACCATCTTAAACCATGAGAATGGATGGTTTCTTGTAAATATTCTAATCGCAAGTTTTCCACTATTCAATTTCACGTCTTTTGTGAATTTACTCATATTAAATCCACCAACACGTGAACCAGCTGCCATTAAGATTAAGAATGACCTTTTCTCATATATTTTAGTTTGAGTTTTTGCAATTACCTTCATTTTATACATTGAAAATAAATCATTAAATCCGTTCATCACGTAACCAATAGGACCTAACCATCTTAACTTTTTACGATCGATTTCATAGGATATTTTTGAGAACTTCCCTATTGCTGCAGCATATACAAAGTAATCCTCATTAGCTTTATATACATCCATCTCTTCAAAAATATCAGTTTTTAAAAGTGCTAAGTTATAGAAAACATTTTTACCTAACCCAAGCATGCCTGCAACATCATTTGTTGTACCATAAGGTAAAAATAAGAGTTTAGGTCTTTTTTCTTTTTCAACTTTCATAATACCTTGAATCACAGAGTGAATTGTACCATCACCACCTGCAATTAAAAAAGTATCATAGTTTTCTGCCATATCAAAACAATCCATTGAAA
The DNA here is from genome assembly GCF_017052655.1 of Acholeplasma equirhinis. Classification (NCBI taxonomy): domain Bacteria; kingdom Bacillati; phylum Mycoplasmatota; class Mollicutes; order Acholeplasmatales; family Acholeplasmataceae; genus Acholeplasma; species Acholeplasma equirhinis. Next base: position 11,921 of record NZ_JAFIDC010000002.1, on the reverse strand, counting down.
GATCTTTTTCTTTGGTAACTTGATAATAATCAACTTCCCATTGATTTAATTTGAAGAAGGCATTAATTTTGTCAAAGTCCTTTCGAACTCTACCTTTTCCTGAAGCCTCATTATAAATTAATACTGCTTTCATGTAGTCACCTAGTTTGTTCTTATTTTACCATTTTATGGTAATATTGTACTGTAATTAATTTTGGAGAAATACGCATGAAAACAATCTTTCCTATCTCAAATGATATCTATTTTAATCTTGCCTGGGAAGAATATATCCTTAAAGAAATCGCTAAAGATGAGGATATTTTTTTACTGTGGCAAAACAATACCGCAATCTGTGTTGGTAGAAACCAAAATGTTTATGAAGAAGTTAATTTAAGATATGTTCATAAAAATAAAATACCACTCGTAAGACGAATTTCAGGTGGTGGCACAGTATTTCATGATCTTGGAAACTTAAACTACACTTTTATTACGAAATCTAAAGATCATATAAATAACTATAAAAAAATGACTCAACCAATTGTTGATGCTTTAAATAAAATTGGTATTCCAATTGAGTTTAGTGGAAAAAGCGATTTAAAGATTCGTGGTAAAAAGGTTAGTGGCAATGCACAATTTGTTTATAAGGATTTAATACTGCATCATGGTACACTTCTCTTTGATTCTAATTTAGAATTTCTTCAAGGGTCATTAAAAGAAAAAGATGATTCAACAGAAAGTATTTCTGTTAAATCAAACCGTAGTGTTGTAACAAATATTGCAGACTATACCGAACTTTCACTTGATCAATTTAAACAATACTTATTAGAAGAAATCACTCAAAATGAAACAATCGCGCTTTCTAAGAAAGACTTTTCTAAAATTGAAAAATTGAAAGATGAAAAGTATGTCACTTATAACTGGAACTATGGTGAATCACCAAGATCAGTGATTAAGAAAAAGACCGAAACCTATGATGTCAAGATTTCTGTTGTTTACGGTATGGTTGAAGATGCATTAATTTTAGTTGATGGGTCGCTTGCTATGAGCCTTGCTTCTTCTATGGTTGGCGTTAAATTTCATCCAACTGATTTAGGTTTCTTAAAAGCTAAACATGAGGCATTATATAGTTTATTATTTGAATAAAAAACAAGGTTCCCGTTTTAACGGGAACCTTTTTTATTAGTAAACTGGAATAAACTTTTTAAATATTTTTTGGAAAATTGAAATGACTGAACCCATGGTTAAAACTGCAATAACTGTGAACCAACCAATTTGAGACCAATCAGATGCAATATATGCCATAGTAATTGCCAGTGTAATTAAAGTTGCTTCAATCATTAATTTAGTTTTAACTGTTGATTTAACTTTATCGTTTAACCAAATAAAGAAAACCTCACTTGGCGTTAATGGGAATTTAGTATTAAACATAATAAGGGCAATCCCACCACCAAGTAGAATTAGTCCACCCAAAGCACCTATAATTTGGAAAACAATTCCTGAAATAACTAAATCTTTTAAAATCCATAAATTCCAAAAATCAATAATATAACCAAATGATAATACGATTAAGAAACTCAGTAATGTATGCCATTTACGAATTAATATGAAGTTTAAAACAACCCACGCACCATTAATAATAATTGAGGCATTTCCAATAGATAAACTTGGTATAAGTTCTGATAAATAGAATGACATTGCATCAATTGGATTTGCACCTTGGTTCGCACGATAAATTAAAACAACACCAAGACCAATCGCTAAATAACCGATGATATGTAATAGAATACGATAACTAAAATTTAATACCTTCATAAAATACCTCACATCCTAATCAATTATACATGAATTTATGAATTTCGCAAGCAAAAAAAAGGAACAGTAATTTGGCTGTTCCTAATTTTATAGATTAGATGTGAATTGGTTTGTCGATTGCACCAAGTGCAGCTTCTAATGATAACTCTGAAAGTGTTGGATGTGGATGAATTGCATGTGCAATTTCATACGCAGTTGCTTCACTTGCCATTGCAACTGAGAATTCAGAAATTAATTCTGTTGCGTTATATGCATAGATGTGAACACCAACAACTTCTAAGTATTTCTTATCAACGATTAACTTGATGAAACCTTCTTTTTCACCATCAGCTAACGCTTTACCAACAGCAGCTAAAGGCACTTTAGATACTTTATAATCAATACCACGTGCTTTTGCTTCTTTTTCTGTTAAGCCAAGTGCAGCAATTTCAGGTGAACCATAGATACAAGATGGGATCTTATCATAATCCATCTTTTGATGACCTTTATTTAGAATATGTTCAACTGCAACAATACCTTCATGTTCAGCAACGTGTGCAAGCATGAATTTACCGTTAACATCCCCAATTGCATAAATACCAGGAACGTTTGTTTGTAGATATTCATTTGTCTTAATGTTTGAGCGATCCATTTCTAATCCTAAGTGTTCAAGACCCTTAGAGTTAGCACGTGTACCAACAGCCATTAAGATTAAGTCACCTTCGATAGTTACTTCTTTACCTTCTAATGCATAAGTTAATTTGTGGTCATTAACCGCTTTAACTTCTGCACCAGTTAAGATTTCGATACCATCACGTTTTAATGTCTTAGTGTATGCAACGCGAACTTCTTCATCCATTGTTGGTAAGATACCATCCATCTTTTCAATGATAGTAACTTTTGAACCAAATGAATTAAATACAGTTGCGAATTCAACACCGATAACACCACCACCAACAATCAAGATTGATTTTGGATAGTTTTGAACGTTTAATAATTCTCTTGATGTAACAACGATGCCTTTCTTATATGCATCTTCCACACCAGGAATTGGAGGAACGATTGCAGAAGCACCAGTTGCGATAATTACATTTTTAGTTTGAAGTGATTCGCCATTAACGACAACTTCATTTGCAGATTTGATATCACCAAATCCGTTGTAAACATCTACACCATTCTTCTTTAATAAGAATGCAACGCTACCTGTTAATTGCTTAACAACGCCGTCTTTACGTGAAACAATTTTTGACCAATCGAATCCGATTGTACCACTTGCTGTTACACCGTAGTCTGTTGAATGTTGTAATGTTTTATAAACTTTAGCAGATTTTAAGAATGTTTTTGTTGGAATACATCCGTGATTTAAACAGATACCACCAACAACTTCTTTTTCAACTAAAGCTGTTTTTGCCCCAAGTTGAGCAGCCTTAATAGCAGCTACGTAGCCACCAGGTCCTCCACCTACGACAATAATATCGTATGATTTAGCCATGATAATCTCCTTAGCTTAACACTAATAATGTAGGGTTTTGTAATAATTCTTTAACTCTCATTAAGAATCTACCACCATCAGCACCATCAATGATTCTATGGTCTACTGCTAATGATAATGGTAGCATAGATGCGATTTTGATTTCGCCATTTTCAACGATTGGTTTTTGTTCAATCTTACCAACACCAAGAATTGCTAATTCTGGGTAGTTAATAACTGGTGTACCAAATGCGATACCAGCTGAACCGAAGTTAGTAATTGTGAATGTACCGTTTTGTTGTTGATCTAAAGAAATCTTTCTAGCAATTGTATCATCTGCTAATTTTCTAACTTGAGTTGCAAGTTCGAATACAGATAAGTTTTGAGCGTTCTTAATGTTAGGAACGATTAAACCATCTGGAGTATCAACAGCCATACCTAAGTTGATAAATTTCTTGATATATAATTCATCTGTTTCATGGTTGAATGAAGCATTGAATGTAGGGAATTCTTTTAATGCAATAACAACAGCCTTCATAATGAATGCTAAATATGTTAATTTAATACCTTTTGATTGAGCGATATCTTTCGCACTGTTTCTAAATTCAACTAATGCGTTAACGTTAATTTCGTCAATTAAAGTTGTATGAGGAATTGTGTAAACTGATCTAACCATTGCGTTAGAAATTGCTTTGCGTACTCTTGAAATCTTAACAACTTCAACATCACCTTGTGGTTTAGTTGGAGCTGGAGTAGCTGATTTAGCAGGAGTTTGCGCAGCTGGAGCTTGTGCTGGAGCAGCTTGTTGAGGTTCGGTTTGTGCAGCAGGAGCTTTAGCAGCAGCAACGTCATCTTTTAATACACGACCTTGTTCGCCAGTACCTTTAACTGAAGCAATATCTAAACCTAAGTCTGAAGCAAGTTTTCTAGCAACAGGAGATGCTAATACTTTACCTGATGCAACTGCAACGTGTTCTTCAGAAACGCCACCGATAATTTCATCAGAAACTTCGATTTCACCAACAACACCGGCACCCTTCTTAGCTTCGCCAGCAGGTTGAGAAGCAGGTTGAGCGGCTGGAGCAGCAGATAATGTTGCACCTTTTTCACCGATTAAGACAACAGTTTCACCAACGTGAATAACTTCGCCTTCTTTCTTACCAATCTTTAAGACTGTGCCAGAAACTGGTGCAGGAAGTTCAGCATTTACTTTATCTGTTTCAACAACAACTAAAGTTTCGCCTTCTTTAACTGCATCGCCTTCTTTGAAGTTCCATTTTAGGATTGTACCTTCATGAATACCTTCACCGATGTCAGCAAATTTGAAATCATAAATGTCTGCAGAAACTGTTGCAGCTTGTTGAGGTGCTGGTTCAGCTTTAACTTCAGCTGGAGCTTGAGGAGCAGCAACTGGTGCTGCAGCAGGTGCACCTTTACCATCATCGATGATTACAACGTTTTCACCAACATGGATAACTTCACCTTCTTGTTTTCCTAATGCTACGATGACACCATCAACTGGTGATGGTAATTCAGCATTTACTTTATCTGTTTCAACAACAACTAAAGTTTCGCCTTCTTTTACTTTGTCCCCTACTTTAAAATTCCATTTTAAGATGGTACCTTCGTGGATACCTTCACCAATATCGGCAAATTTAAATTCATACATGATTTTTTCCTCCTTATGGTCTAACTTTTGCTAACTTCTTTAATTCGAAAGCAATTCTTTCTGGTTGTGGGAAGTGATAATGTTCACCTCTTGCAAGAGGAACAGTAATGTCAAATCCTGTGAAACGAACAGGTGCAGCTTCTAATGAATAGAATGCCTTTTCGTTTACCATAGCAATTAATTCAGCAGCTGGACCATAAGATTTAACAGCTTCTGTAACGACCATGAATCTACCAGTTTTCTTAACTGATGCTAATACAGTTTCTTCATCATATGGAGCGATTGTTCTTAAGTCAACGATTTCAACTGAAATACCTTCAGCTTCTACTAATTTAGCAGCTTTTTCAACTTCACGAACGATTGCACCCCAAGCGACAACAGTAATATCTGTACCTTGTTTAACAACTTTTGCTTTTCCAAGTGGAATTTCGTACATTTCAGCAGGAACTTCTTGTTTACCTGCACGATAAATACGTTTTGGTTCTAAGAATACAACAGGATCTGGATCGTTGATTGCAGCGATTAATAAACCTTTTGCATCATATGGTGTAGAAGGTGTTACAACCTTTAAACCAGGGATTGAACCAAGTAGTGTTTCGATTGCTTCTGAGTGGTGTTCAAGGGCACGGATACCACCGCCGTGTGGAACACGAACGACCATAGGTACTGTGAATTGACCTCTTGAACGGTTTCTCATACGTGCAGCATGAGTTACTAAATCTGTATAACCTGGGAATAAGAATCCATCAAATTGGATTTCAGCAACTGGTTTTAAACCATTCATTGCCATACCGATTGCAGAACCGATAATTGCTGATTCAGCGATTGGTGTATCAAATACACGTTCTTCGCCGTATTTCTTTTGAAGACCGGCAGTTACACGGAATACGCCACCTTCAAAACCAGCATCTTCACCAAATAGAACGACTGAATTGTCTTTTTCCATTGATTGATCAAGGGCTTGGTTAATAGCTTCTAATAATGTAATGATTGCCATATTACTTCGCTCCTTCTAGATATTTTTTCATATCTTCATATTGTTCTTTTAATTGTGGAGTCATTTCAGCATAAGTGTGTTCGAAGATTTCCATTAATTCAACTTTTGCACCGTATGATTCAACTTTCTTGAATGTTTCACCGATTTCATTGTTAACATCTTCAACTAACTTAGCTTCTTCTTCTTCACTCCAATAACCTTTGTTAATTAAGTAAGTCTTGAAGCGAGCGATTGGATCTTTCTTAGCCCATTCATTTTCTTCTTCTTTAGTACGATAGATTGATGGGTCATCTGAAGTTGTATGGGGTCCCATACGGTATGTGAAAGCTTCAATTAAAGTTGGGCCTTCACCTTTACGAGCACGGTCCATAGCTTCTTTTGCAACAACATACATAGCTAACATATCATTACCATCAACTTGAACAAATGGAATACCGAATGCAGCACCCTTTTGAGCTAATGATTCTGATTTAGAAGCTTTACGTACTGGAGTTGAAATTGCGTATTGGTTATTTTGAATAACCGCAACAACTGGAGCGTTGTAAGTAGCAGCGAAGTTTAAACCTTCGTAGAATTCACCGTGAGCTGTACCACCATCACCGATAGTGAATACTGTAACTTCAGGTTGTTTTCTAATCTTAGAAGCCATTGCTAAACCAGCAGCTAAGTTAGATTGTGAACCAATGATAATATTTGTAGGTAAAACTCTCACACCATCAGGTCTAATAGAACCTCTTTCGTTACCATACCAGTATAAGAATACACTTTCAAGTGTAACTCCACGGTATAATTGAAGATTTAACTCACGATACATTGGTGAGTTCCAATCTTGTGGTTCCATTGCAGCAGCTACCCCGATTTGAGCAGCTTCTTGACCCATATTAGGTGCATAAGTTAACATACGACCTTGTCTTTGGTATTGTAATGCTTTGATATCAGCGCTACGACCTAAAACAGCTGTTTTATACATTTTTAATAAGGTCTCTTTTGGTAAGTTTGGTTCGAACTTTTCGTTTACCACTTTACCATTTTGATCTAAAATCTGAAATTGCTTGTCTTTTGAAGCATCATATTTCTTAGCGATCATTAAAATTCCCTCCTATATTAGTTTTGATTGCAGTTCTATTATATAATCAAAGACCTTTTCTTTAATAGAAAAGGCTTCACTTCTAAGGCTTATTTGAGCCTTTCTTAAAAAAAAGGGTGAAATTTGTGTTTTCACCCAAAAAGTTCATTATTTTATGTATTTTTTGTAACACGTTTGTGGGAAATGATGCTATTGAAAATAGAATTGAGATGAAAGAACTCTCCAATCGTTGCCCACACTAAAGCATTACGAATATCTTTGGCGTGTGAACTAAAGGCATTTAAATCAATTTCATAGCCAAACTTTTTAATAAACAAATCAATGAATACCATTAAAGTTCTTGTATTACCTTCTCTAAAGGGGCGAATAACCCATAGGGTAACAATCATATTAGATAGGGTATCAATAAACTCACCACGGGTCATATTTTGCCAATCTAATTTCATGTATTGATCATCCACTTGTTCAAGTTCTTTCATGACTTGTGGATAATCTGCATAAACAACTGTATTCTCCCCTAAGATGAATTCACTTTGTGTCACATTGATTGTACGAATCTTTCCTGCCCATTCAAAAACATTCCTAAACAATATTCTATGTAATAAAAGCAGATCTTTACAACTTTTTAATTCAAGTGGTTCTTTTTGAAGTCTAATCATTGAAACTGCAAATTGTTTTGCAGTATATTCTTTTAATTTTGCTTTATCTTGGATACCTGCAACATTCATATGGACATTTGTCCCAGGATATAGATATGGATCTTGTGAATTTGGCATTATTTTTCACGTCCTAACGCAAACACTGCAGTTTCAAAATCAATTTCACCTTTAGCATATAAAAGTAAAATATTCTTTGCATAATCACTTGGTACACCACCACCAAATGAATTGTATCCAATTGCACGCTCTAATTGTTCATAAGCTGCATCGTATTTTGGAATTCTCACCTTAAATGGTAGGCCTTCATCTAAAACAACTTGATTTAAAAATAGATTTATCGCATCACTCATCTTTAAATTAAGTTTATCTAATACCACTTCTACTTTTTCTTTTGTATCTTTATTGACTCTTACATTAATATAATCTGTTTTCATATATATCACCAATTCAATTGTAACACATTTGTGATACAGTGTTATTTTATCTCATACTTTTTCATAAAAAAACACCTTTTTTTCAAGGTGTTTTAAGTCAAATTACTTTTGTTTTTTCTTGTCTAAATTCTTTTGAAGAATTAAAACCATTTCTCTTAAGGTTTTAGCAGCAACCGCATTTGATGCACCAGATGGATCAAGATATGGTGAGAGTTCAACAAAATCTGCACCAACAATATTGTTTAATTTTTCAAATTGATCAAATGCCCATAATAAATCTTTATATTGCATACCGCCTGGTTCAGGTGTACCTGTTCCTGGAAAGACTGCTGGGTCTAGAACGTCTAAATCAATTGTAATATAAACTGGTTTGTCTTTTAATGCTTCAACAGCTTCAGCTAAGCCTTCAAAATCAAATTTTCTTTGATAGATATGTTTCTTAGCCCATTCAAATTCTTCTTTATCACCTGAACGAATACCAAATTGGTAGATGTGATGATCACCTAAGAATTTGTGTGCATGACGCATAAATGTTGCGTGTGATAAATCACGGCCAAAGAAGTTTTCACGTAAATCTGTATGTGCATCCAAGTGGATGACATATAAATCATCATATTTCTCTTTAACTGCTTTTAAAACTGGATAGGTTACTAAATGTTCACCACCAACCATCATCGGTACTTTACCGTCTTCTAAAATGGTTTTAGTAGCATCATAAATCATATCAAGTGCGTCTTCTACTGCACCAATAGGAAGTGGAAGATCTCCAGAATCACAAGTCTTATAATCCTTTAAATCCGCATCTCTATATGGTGAATACCATTCAACACCAAATGAGTCTACACGGATTGCATTACCTGCAAAACGTGTGCCTGGTCTATAAGATGTTGTTGCGTCCATTGGACATGAGAAAATTACAACATTTGCTTCATCATATTCTGCTGTACATGATTGAAATGATAAATCTACTTTACTTAATTTCATAAGTCACCTTCGTATTTGATCCAGTTGTCTTTGTCAACAACCTTCACATAGTCTCCTTCTGTATCACTTAATATTGTTGAACCTTGTTCACGATAAAAATCTAAGTCATCTAAAATATCTTGGTTGATAATTTCACCAGGAATAACAAGTGGAATACCCGGAGGATATACCATGATGTTTTCTGCTGCAACCTCATTTAATGCATCCTCAAACTTAATAAAACGTTTAGGTGCATGATACGCCTCACGTGGACGTGCATAAGTTTCTGGGTATGTGAAACGAATCTTATGTTTAATCGTTTCATCTTTCTTGTGTTTTTTAAGATTTTTTAATCCTTCGATAAATCGATCTAAGTCCTCTTTGGTTGTTCCAATCGATAAAACTGCCAAAATAAGATGTGTTTCTGCTAGTTCCATTTGGATGTTCGATTCAGAGGATAAAATGTTATATGCATCAAATCCAGTAATCCCTAAATCAGAAACTTTAACCATGATTTTTGTTTCATCATAGTCATAACCTCTATGACTCCATACATAATCTTTTGTTATGGCTTGTAGACCTTTAATTCTGTTAATTCGGCCTCTTGCATACTTAGCAAGTGCTATCAACTCTTTTAACTTTTCTGGACCGTTTAACGCCATATAACTACGTGTTGTATCAAGGGATGCCATCAGTAAACTTGATGGTGATGTTGATTGTAGGATATTAAGTGTTGATTGAACTAAATTCACATTCACTCTTTCACCTTTTACAAGTAACATTGAACTTTGTGTCAGTGAACCAACAGTTTTATGAACTGAAAATGCAGACATATCTGCACCAGCTTCCATTGCTGAAATTGGTAAATATTCACTAAAACCAAAATGTGCACCATGCGCTTCATCTACTAACACTAACATATCGTGTTCATGTGCTAATTTAACAATTTCTTTTAAATTAGATGTGACGCCAAAATATGTTGGGTTAATAACAAACACAGCTTTAGCATCAGGGTTTTCTTCAATTGTTTCTTTCAATTCAGAAATGTTGATCCCGTTTGCTATACCTAGTTCAGAATCGATATGTGGTTTCATAAAGATTGGCATTGCACCCGATAGAATTAAACCGTTAATTGCTGATTTGTGAACATTTCTTGGGATAATAATTTTTTCTTTAGCTTTACATGCACTCATAATCATTGTAATGATACCTTGTGATGTACCATTGATTAAAAAGTATGCATGATCTGCACCAAATGCATCTGCAGCAAGTGCTTGAGCTTCTTTAATGACACCTTTACGTTTAGCAAGATTATCTAATCCTCTTGGAGCATTTGCATCAAGTCTAAAAACATTAGAACCTAAAAACTCTCGGAACTCATTTTGAATAGCTCCTAGTTTATGCCCTGGTACATCTAGTGGCGTTGTATGACTCATACCATAAGCTTTAATTTTGTCAAAAAAAGGTGTTTTAGATTGATCGAGTTTGTACATTCTGTCCCTCATAATTTATTAATATTCTTAAACAATTTAAAACTATTTTTTTACTAAATTTTTAGTCTAGAAATATTATACCACTTATGATTTTTTTCGCATAATTATTGTCAAAAATTGATTACATTTTTTAATACTATTCAATGTTATTTTTGCATAAAAAAAGTACTCGTATGAGTACTTAGTTTTTAATCTTGAAGTGGTGGCTCCGGACGGAGTTGAACCGCCGACACGAGGCTCTTCAGGCCACTGCTCTACCAACTGAGCTACAGAGCCAATAAAATGGCGGTCCGGACGGGATTTGAACCCGCGATCTCCTGCGTGACAGGCAAGCATGTTAACCCCTACACCACCGGACCGTTTTTGGTTGCGGGAAATGGATTTGAACCATTGACCTTCGGGTTATGAGCCCGACGAGCTACCAGACTGCTCTATCCCGCGATATAATTTTGATTAAGATAATAGTGGCGGAGGAAGAGGGATTTGAACCCCCGCGGCTTTTACACCCTGTCGGTTTTCAAGACCGATCCCTTCAGCCTCTTGGGTATTCCTCCGGATGATACTGTTGGTTAATTCTGGTGGACCCGGTTGGACTCGAACCAACGACCGACCGGTTATGAGCCGGTAGCTCTAACCAACTGAGCTACGGGTCCAGACTGGTAGCGGCGGGGGGACTTGAACCCTCGACCTTTCGGGTATGAACCGAACGCTCTAGCCAGCTGAGCTACACCGCCATATGTGGTTATGTTGAATCCAAACTGAGGTACTGAAATCTATACTGGTGGAGCTTAGCGGGATCGAACCGCTGACCTCCTGCGTGCAAAGCAGGCGCTCTCCCAGCTGAGCTAAAGCCCCATTGCTAGATTGTTAAGTATATAAGTGGTGCCCGGAGTCGGACTTGAACCGACATGGATTTTACTCCACAGGATTTTAAGTCCTGCGTGTCTACCGATTTCACCATCCGGGCGGATTTAATTAAAGAAAGATGGTGTCCCGTAATGGATTCGAACCATTGACACCTTGATTAAAAGTCAAGTGCTCTACCTACTGAGCTAACGGGACATATAGGTGGTGCCGAAAACAGGAATTGAACCCGCAACCTACTGATTACAAATCAGTTGCTCTGCCAGTTGAGCTATTTCGGCATCAGTATTAAGAGTGGTGGAGGCTGACGGGATCGAACCGCCGACCCTCTGCTTGTAAGGCAGATGCTCTCCCAGCTGAGCTAAGCCTCCGTAATTGATGAGATAATGCCTGGCAACGACCTATTTTCGCTATTTGTATTAACTATCGTCGGCGCTAAGGTGCTTAACTGCTGTGTTCGGGATGGGAACAGGTGGATCCACCTTGCTATTGTCACCAGACATACTCTCAAAAC